>CALINF010000115.1 GCA_938045215.1 uncultured Halieaceae bacterium
CGGTAACTCGCGCTGGGATATCATCGACATGGTGCGCGCTACCTGTGCATTGCGTCCAGAGGGTATTCAGTGGCCCCTGCGTGATGATGGCCTGCCCAGTTTCCGGCTTGAAGACCTGACAGCCGCGAACGGCATTGCTCATGCCGCTGCGCACGACGCGCTTTCTGATGTTCACGCGACGATTGCTGTTGCCGGTTTGATCAAGCAGCGGCAGCCAAAACTGTTCGACTACGTGCTTCACAATCGCGGCAAGCGCGCTGTGTTGGCGCAGCTGGATCTGGAGCACATGAAACCGGTGCTGCACGTCTCTGGTATGTTTGGCGCGGCGCGTCACAACATCGCCCTGATTGTGCCGCTGGCGATGCACCCCACTAACAAAAATGAGGTGATCTGCTACGACCTGGCGGCGGATCCCGCCTGCATCAGCGAACTGGATGCCGAGCACCTGGCGCAGCGACTGTTCAGGCGCAAGGAAGAGCAGGTGGATGGGCAAGAGCGCCCCGGAATAAAGTCGGTGCACATCAACAAGTGTCCTATTCTGATAACGCCGAAGATGGCAGATCCCGCCACGGCAGAGCGCCTTGGTATAGATGGGGCAGTGTGTCGGGCGCATCTGGCGCAACTGCGCGAGTATCGCGCGCGCGATCCCCGGGGTTTCGTCGCCAAGCTACACGCTGTTTTTGAGCAACGCACCTTTGTGGAGACGACCGATCCTGATCGTATGCTGTACGGCGGCGGTTTCTTCACCGATGGCGACAAACGGGTCATGGACCAGATTCGCTCGACTGAGCCGGTTGAGCTGGGTGCCCAGACCTTCAGCTTTGAAGATCAGCGGCTGCCGGAAATGTTGTTTCGCTATCGGGCCCGCAACTACCCCGACACCTTGTCGCCGCAGGAACGGGCGCAGGGGGAGGAATATCGCTTCGCGCGCCTGACTGAACCGGATGCCGGGGCGAGTATCGTGCTGGAGCAATACCACGATCTGATTGAACAGCTGTTGCAGGATGATTCTCTTGCGCAGGACAAGACAGCACTGCTACAGCAGCTGCAGGCATACGGCGACAGTCTGCTGGTTTAAGTCGCCGGCGCGTGTACAGATGGGCAGGTTAGCGACCCGCACCTATACTGAGTGCGATGCGGGGCAGGAAGTCTCGCACTGGCGGTATCACTAAAAGGAGTAGTCATGCAGGAATTTGCCGGTAGTCATATTCTCTCGGTCAACGACTTTGACCGGAGTCACGTTGAACGCATCTTTGCGGTTGCCGATCACATGGAGCCCTACGCCCGTCGTCGCCGCATGACCAAGGTGCTCGATGGCGCTATTTTGGGGTCCATGTTTTTTGAGCCCAGCACCCGCACGCGCGTGAGCTTTGGCAGCGCATTCAACCTGTTAGGTGGTGAAGTGCGTGAGACCACCGGGTTTGAATCCTCGGCGATTGCCAAAGGTGAATCGCTCTATGATACCGCCCGCGTCTTGAGTGGTTACTCCGATGTGATTGCCATGCGCCATCCGGCAGAAGGGTCTGTGGCTGAGTTTGCTGCGGCCAGTCGGGTACCGGTTATCAACGGAGGCGATGGCAGCAATGAGCACCCCAGTCAGGCACTGCTTGATCTGTACACGATCAAGAGTGAACTGGCCTCGCGCCATAGAGGCATAGATACCCTGCGCATCGCCATGGTGGGCGACTTGCGCCACGGCCGCACAGTGCACTCGCTGTGCAAACTGCTGTGTCTGTTTGATGATGTGCAAGTGGTGCTGGTGTCGCCTGACGAGCTAAAAATGCCAGGTGAGATTGTTGAAGCGATGCGCAGCGCGGGCCATATCGTCAAGGAATCCGATACGCTGGAGTCCAGCATCTCCAACGTTGATATTGTGTATTCCACCCGCATTCAGGAAGAGCGATTTCAGTCTGCAGAAGAGGCTGATCTCTACCGGGGTCGCTTCCGGCTCAACCAGGCGGTGTATACCTCGCACTGTGAACCCAACACAGTGATTATGCATCCACTACCTCGCGACTCTCGTGACAATGCCCGCGAGCTGGATGACGATCTGAACGACAATCCCAATCTGGCGATCTTTCGCCAGACAGACAATGGCGTACTGGTGAGGATGGCATTGTTTGTGCTGATTCTGGATGTGGTAGGCGATGTTCACAAGCACGCCCGCGACGTCAACTGGTATACAGCTGGGCGTTTTCAGTGACATTCTCCCTGCGCTTCGGGGCTCAGGATGTCCGCATACTGGAACGGAGCTCTGTATACGACGGGCACTTCAAAATGTGCAGGCTCACTCTGGAGCATCGCTGTTTTGATGGCAGCTGGAGTGAACCACTCAAGCGCGAGTTGTTTGAACGTGGCGATGCCGTGGGCGTTCTGCCTTATAACCCGGTCAACGATTCGCTGGTACTGGTGGAGCAGTTTCGACCCGGCGCCGTACGCGGTGATAGTTCGCCATGGATGCTAGAACTGATTGCCGGTGTGGTAGAGGCGGGCGAGTCCGACGAGGTGGTTGTGCAGCGCGAGGCGATGGAGGAGGCGGGATGCGAGCTCTCCGATCTGGTGCCGATGGCCAGTTATTTTCCCAGTGCCGGGGCCTGCTCTGAACACGTTCGACTCTATTGTGGAAGGGTGCATTCGGCGCAGGTTGGCTCAATTCTTGGCGTGCAGACCGAGGGTGAAGATATTCTCGTACACGAGGTGGCGCGAGCCGACGCCATGAAGCTCCTCGCCGATGACCAGATTCCCAATGGGCATACTCTCGTTGCCTTGCAATGGTTGGCACTGCACGTTGATGCCGTACGCGAGCGCTGGTCTTGAGCATCGCATGACATTATGAGTACTGGCGACCCCCAAAACGTGTCCGAATCGGCTCCAGCCCTGCTGCGTTCCAGTGCCATCGTGGGCAGCATGACCATGCTGTCGCGGGTGTTGGGTTTGGTGCGCGATATCGTGATCGCCGGATTTGTGGGTGCCAGCGCCAACGCCGATGCGTTTTTTGTTGCCTTCAAGATCCCCAATTTCCTGCGCCGCCTGTTCGCTGAGGGTGCGTTTGCGCAGGCGTTTGTGCCGGTGCTGGCCGATTACAAGGAGGAGGGCAGCGTTGCTGCGGTAAAAGCGCTGGTCAATCGTGTGGCTGGCGTGCTGGGCGGTACCTTGTTGATACTCACGGGCATCATGATTGTGGCGGCCCCCGTGGTAACCGCCATCTTTGCCCCTGGTTTTGTGAGTCAGCCGGCAAAGTATGCCCTCACGGCCGAGCTGATCAGGGTTACGTTTCCCTATCTGCTGCTGATCTCCATGACAGGGCTGTGCGGGGCGATATTAAACAGCTATGGCCGCTTTGCAGTTCCCGCGCTGACGCCGATCTTTCTCAATCTCTGCCTGATTGGGGCAGCAACTATCGCTGCCCCGTGGTTCGACGAGCCAGTATTTGCGCTGGCCTGGGGCGTGTTTCTGGCGGGCGTGATTCAACTGCTGTTCCAGTTGCCATCGCTATATCGCCTGGATCTGGTGCCACGGCCAGTATGGGATACCCGCGATCCGGGCGTGCGACGGATATTGACGCTGATGGTGCCCGCGTTATTCGGTGTATCGGTAAGCCAGATCAACCTGCTGCTGGACACGGTAATAGCGTCGTTTCTGCCCACTGGCAGCGTCTCGTGGT
>CALINF010000116.1 GCA_938045215.1 uncultured Halieaceae bacterium
GCAAAGATCTTGCTAGCGGCAAACTGAACACGGCTCTACCGCGCTCGTCGGGCAATGACGAGGTTGCTAGCTTGATCAAAGCGTTCGGTGATATGCAACGCGATCTGAAAGTGTATATTTCAGACTTGGAAGAAGCCACCGCCAGCCGCAGCCGCCTGGAAGGTGAGCTGGCTGCAGCTCGCGAGATTCAGATGTCCATGCTCCCTCAGGGAGGTGAGGCACAGGAAGATACAGCCGCATATTGTCTGTGGGCAAAGGTTCGCCCCGCCAAGTCAGTAGGCGGCGATTTGTACACCTACTTTGAAAAAAACGGAGAGCTGTTCTTTGCAGTGGGTGATGTCTCCGACAAGGGTGTACCGGCTGCGTTGTTCATGGCCAAAGCGATTAGCCTTATGCAACAACTACAAGATGACTTCAGTGAGCCCGATGCGGGTATGGCCAGGTTGAATGACCTGTTAGAGCAGGGCAACGAAAACTGCATGTTCCTGACCCTGTTTTTTGGCGTACTGGATCTGCATACCGGTTCACTGCGCTTCGCATCCGGAGGACATACTCCCCCCACACTAATGCACTCTGATCGGGCCTCCACGCTTGAGCAAGTGAGCGGCCCGGCGCTGGGCCTCGCACCCTACCAGACGTTTCCATTGAATACGCTGCAACTCTCCGCAGGAAGCCGGCTGGCGGTGTACACCGACGGCATTGACGAGGCCTTTGATGGCCAGGCTCAGATGTTTGGTACGGAGCGAATAAACGCACTGATCGAGAAAAACCAGAACCTGCTAGCGGCTGCAGCCGGCACGGCGTTGTTCCAGGCGGTCGATGAATTTGCCGGTGCAACACCGCAGTCTGACGATATTACGCTACTCATGCTGGACTGGTCAGGCGCAGCAAACCACGCCAATGAATTCGCGCAGCAGCATGCCCTGCATCTTGGCCCACAACTGGGGACTCGAGCCAACCAATGGCTGGAACACGCACTGGAACAAGCTGGCGTGAGCCCCGATGTCATCATGGAGCTCACGCTGGTACTCGAGGAAATGGTGACGAACGTCGGAAAGTATTCTGGACTGGCGCAGGACAGCGAATTACAGATCTTGCTGGCAGGCGACAGTCATCACATCAGTCTGGAGATCCAGGATCAGGGAAGTCCGTTTGATCCGTTGCTCGATGCACGCCGAGCGGAGCTTGGTAGCGATATCGACCATGCCGAGATAGGCGGGCTTGGTGTACACTTGATTACGCAGCTGACACAGCAGCAGAGCTATCGCCGCGAGGGGGGTAAAAATATCCTGCGAGTGGTGAAGCAACTCAATGTCTAAATCACTGGCGCCTGTTGAGCGCCTCAGGAAAGTACAGCATGGAACTCACGACCTCTGTCAGCATTGATGAAGAACACTCTGTCGCCAGAATCGGACTCAAGGGCGCACTGAACACGGATACTGCACCGGAGTTCGAGAAGCGTCTGCAGGATATACTCACCCACGGACACAGCCTGAATGTGCTCGACATGAAGGAGCTGGACTATATCAGTTCGGCTGGATTGCGAGTGATCTTCAAAGCCGCCAAGCAGGCCAAAAATGCCGGCAATCGCCTGGCTGCCGCTAACCGTAAACCACATATCGACAAAGTCTTTGAAATACTCAAGGCACTGCCGGACATGGCCGTGTTTGCCGACGACAATGAACTGGACGCCTATCTTGAGGCGATGCAGAACAAGGTTAAAGGCGACAACTAGCGCTTCAAAAAGTTGAGAATCCAGCGACCGATTCGGTCGTTCTCCGGGTCATTCACCAACGACTCCATACCTGTACTGTAATTGTGTTCGCCAATCGTCTCTCTGCGAAAGTTCATGATCTCTCGCGAATAACCCGGTACAAATTCTGGGTGCCCCTGAAACGTCAGAATGTGATCGCCTATCTGGCACACCGCGTTCTCACAGAATTCACTCCCGGCCAGTACCGTGCTGCCTGCAGCAACCTGTGTCACCTGATCCTGATGGCTGACCAGGATCCGAAAATCCGCTCCCTCTTCATCATGCCAGTCCGGCCGCGAAGAGAACGTATGCGTGTGCAGTCCCACGCCCCAGCCCTTGGCAGATTTCTCAGTTTTGCCACCCAGGGCCTGGGCGACTAGCTGATGACCGAAACAAATACCCACCAGCTTCTTTTTACGCGCATCAAGCTCTCGAACAAAGTCCTCCAGATCACGGATCCACTGCTTGTCGTCGTACACGCTGCTCTTGCTACCCGTGATGAGGTACGCATCAACGGCATCTATATCTGTAGGCAGCTCGCCCTGCTCGGCATCCCAGGTCACAAACTCCAGTGCGGGATCCAGCTGACCCAGCAACGCCACAAACATATCGGGGTACTCGCCGTAGCCTGGTACCCATTCGGGTCGTACCGTATCGGTTTTCAGGATGCCCAGTTTCATTATGATCCTCGATGCATATACGGGCCGTCGGCCCGATAAAAGCTCGACATCTTAGAAAGTCGTCAGCGCGCTGTCTATACCACGAAAGGGAGATCTTCCCCTGGTTTAGTGTTCGTCGTATCGCTCTGAGCAAAACTTGGTGCTGGCATCCCAGATCGGTTAGCCTTGTGGACCTACTTCCTGTGAGGCTGATTCCTTGCGTTTTTTGTTCCCGATTGCTCTGGCCCTGTTCTGTTTGGGCCAGCCCGGATATGCTGCCGCATCAGACTTTGCCGGATCAGATCAGTGCGTGTCTTGCCATGAGCAGGAGCACAGCAAGTGGCTGGACTCACACCATGATCTGGCCATGCAGGAACCCTCGGTAGAAACTGTTCTGGGTGACTTCGATAACGCCACCTTTACCTACAACGGTGTGACAACAACCTTTCTGCGCCGCGAAGAGCAATTCATCGTTCGCACTGATGGCGAGGATGGCACACTGACAGAGTTTCCCGTTAAGTATGTGTTTGGGGTCTACCCGCTACAGCAATACCTGCTACCCCTGTCACGAGGTCGCCTGCAAACGCTGAGCATCACCTGGGATGCCCGCCCGATCGAAGAAGGGGGTCAACGCTGGTATCACCTGTACCCCGATGAACAGATCGACTACACCGATCCACTGCACTGGACAGGCCCCTACCAGAACTGGAACACACGCTGCGCGGAATGCCACAGCACCGATGTAAAGAAGAACTATAGTCCTGCCAAGCGCGAGTTCAACACCACATTTAGAGAGATTGATGTGAGCTGCGAGGCCTGTCATGGGCCGGGCAGCAAGCACATCGCTGGTGCCAAGGCTGGCACTCTCGACCAGGACAGCGGTCTGTTAACACAGCTCTCCCAGCGCGGTGAGTGGGTGTTCCCTGAGGGGCAAAGCATCGCCCGCCGACTGACGCCGATAGAATCCAATGCCCAGATTGATAACTGCGCCCGCTGTCATTCACGTCGCGGCACGCTCGGGGACTATCACTACGGCGCGGATTTACTGGACACACATCGTCTGTCATTGCCCGAATTTCCGCTCTATCACTACGACGGACAGATTTTTGATGAGGTCTACGTCTATGGCTCCTTCGTGCAGAGCAAGATGCATCAGGCCGGCGTGGTTTGCAGCAATTGCCACGAGCCCCACAGCAACGCATTGCGCGCCGACGGCAACGGGGTGTGCGCGCAGTGCCACAAGCCTGACACCTACGACACCACAAAGCACCATCATCACCCCGTTAGCTCAGACGGCGCGCAGTGTGCCAATTGCCATATGCCGCACACTACCTATATGGGCGTAGACGATCGCCGGGATCACAGTATGCGTGTGCCACGGCCCGACCTGAGCGTTATGCTCGGTTCTCCCAACGCCTGTAATCAATGCCACACCGACAAAGAGCCCCGCTGGGCACTGGAGTCGCTTCGCGACTGGGGTGTTGAGTTTCGCGACACTGGCTCACACCCTGCGCGAGCCTTTGCTCAAATCCAGGCCGGAGATATGCGCGC
>CALINF010000117.1 GCA_938045215.1 uncultured Halieaceae bacterium
AGCCATACCCGCGAGCCAGCCAATCACACCTGCACTAAGCGCATAGCGTGCCGGCTGTGTAGCCTGCGGTAGCGACGCGCCAAGCACGCCTTGTGTCAGTGGATCCATGAGGACTCCTTGCAAGTGACCTGTCGTTTAATACGACGGGGAGGTCCCGCTGGTTCCAAATTCTATCAACACCGATAAACCAGTTGAAAACCTTGCACTGGAACCTTACAACGCAAGATACTTGTATTTCGCGAATAACAGAACACCCGAAGCATATTGCTGTCCAATCGAGTACCACGTAAAGCAAACCGCGACACACTATATCTGGAGACAAGCATGAGACTAGCACCCTATCTTCTACTGGCCGGCACCGTCATGCTCGGCGCCTGCACCACTAACCCCTACACCGGAGAACAGCAGGCGAGTAAAGCCGCGACCTACGGCGCAGGGGCCGCGGCCGCCTGCGGACTGATAGGCGCAATGGACTCGAGCAAGCATGCGCGCAACGCAGCACTCGGCTGCGGCATCGTCGGGGCCGGGGTGGGCGCCTACATGGACGTACAGGAAGCCAAGCTGCGCGAGCAACTGCAGGGCACAGGTGTTTCAGTGGTTCGTGATGGCGATAACATTCGTCTGGTTATGCCGGGTAACATCACTTTTATGACCGATTCGTATAATTTGCGCGGCGATTTCTATCCTGTGCTCAACTCTGTGGGCGAGGTCTTGTCTAAATATGCTGACACCACCATTCGCCTGACTGGTCACACCGACAATACCGGATCGCGCCAATACAACCAGACATTATCGGAACGCAGGGCTGGTAGCGTGGCAGACTATCTGGCAACGCGCGAGGTCGTACGTTCTCGCATGCTGGTACAGGGCGTGGCCTTCGATCAGCCAATCGCCGATAATGGCACTGCAGAGGGTCGCGCCCAAAATCGACGCGTTGAACTCTATATCCTTCCCAACACCTGAGCCGAGCAAACACCATGACCTATGAAACACTGCTATGCGATATACGAGACCATATATTAACAATCACACTCAATCGCCCGGACCGAATGAACGCCTTCACTACGCCTATGGCGCACGAAATTATCGATGCGCTCAAAGCAGCCGACGACAATGACGATGTGAGAGCGATTGTGTTCACAGGGGCAGGCCGCGCCTACTGTGCAGGCGCTGATCTGGGTAGCGGTTCGGCAACATTCGACTACGGGCAAGCCAGTGAAACTGCAGATATTCGCGATACCGGCGGTCTCGTCACCCTTGCCATGTACAATTGCAAAAAGCCACTTATTGGTGCTATCAACGGAGCCGCCGTAGGCATTGGCGCTACCATGACACTGCCTATGGACATTCGACTGGCGTCGGACAAGGCGCGTTTTGGCTTTGTTTTCGCCCGTCGCGGCATCGTTCCAGAAGCTGCGTCCAGCTGGTTTCTGCCCAGAATCGTGGGCATTAGTCAGGCTATGGAGTGGTGCATGAAGGGGCACGTATTTGGCGCTGAGGAAGCACTGGCAGGAGGCCTGGTGAAATCCGTACATCCCGAGGACCAGCTGCTGGAGGCAGCTTACGTAATTGCGCGCGATATCGCCGAAAATGCCGCGCCTGTCTCGGTCGCTCTCACCCGACAGATGCTGTGGCGAATGCTCGGAGCCAATCATCCTATGGAAGCCCACCAGATTGACTCACGTGGCGTGTATTACCGCGGCAAACAGGCGGATGCGCAGGAAGGCGTCATGTCCTTTATTGAAAAGCGGCCGGCCCACTTCACCAACACGGTGAGCCAGGACATGCCGGAATTTTTCCCCTGGTGGGAAGAACCCAAATTCAAATAGGATTGCTGCTCAACACTAGTCAATATCGAAACTGTAATAGAGATCAACAGAGTTCTCTAATCGGCTGACTACCTCCAACCAGAGTCGCGTCTGCAGATACAGGCGCGCGGTCAGAATATTGATAGGCTCGTACAGACCCACCCCATAGGACACGTAGATACGCTCGCCAATGTAGCCACTGACGGTCGCGGCGGTCTCATCGGCGCTGCCCTCCGCGCCAAAACCGATATTACTTAAACCCGGAATTCTATTGAGACTGTCGGTGAAACCCGATTGATTCACCATGCCGGTTCCCATCGACAATGCTATGGCAGTGCCGTCACCACCCGCACCGGCATCCAGCCCCCTCCCTCGCAGCAGATAGGAGAGCGCCTCCGTTTGCGACATGACCGGATTAGAGTAGATCTCCAGTTCGGGCTCCTCCAGTGGGCCAATCACATGAATACCCACTTCAATATCCTCGAGCGTAATTTGACGTTCTGCGCGTAGATTCAGCTGTGGGTTGTCTGCAACTCCGGCAAAACTCACTGTGCCACGTTTTATCTTGAGACTCTGGCCGTACGCGCGCAGTTCGCCGCCAATCACAGTGAGATTACCAAACACTTCCAGTGGTTCCCTCGACCGCTGCCTGAGCCTCAGCTCACCACCTACCGTCGTATCGATATTCGTGCCGATCACACGAAAACGATCCTCAATCTTGACATCAACATCCATCGTCAGATCGAAGGGTCTTTCCTCACGCACCA
Organism: uncultured Halieaceae bacterium; assembly: GCA_938045215.1. Classification (GTDB taxonomy): domain Bacteria; phylum Pseudomonadota; class Gammaproteobacteria; order Pseudomonadales; family Halieaceae; genus CALINF01. The sequence continues at coordinate 2,576 of CALINF010000117.1, forward strand.
CGTCGCCCGCATAATCCACTTCAACCGCGTCCGAGGACACATCTACGCTACCCTCCGGCAATTGCTCATGCTCCAATCGACCCTGGTGCACAATGATCTTGCCTGTCAACTCTACACCTGATGCCGCGGCTATCAGCGTAAGATCCTGTGACACCAGCGCTTGACCACTGGGCGGCAACAGCAGGTTTTGTCGATCACCCTTTACATTCAACACAAGGCTCGGCTGAGGGTCGAGCGATGCCAGGCCAGACAGTACCAACGCACCCTCTCCCACTACCCCACTACCATTGAGCGCGGCTTCGCGACCCTTTAGCTCGATAGCCATAGACAGATCTGATAGCGCGGTGGGGTTGCCAACTACTGCAAACGCGCCCTGTTCCAACGCAAATGAGCCCACGACTTCTGGCCTGGCCAGAGTGCCCGCCAACTGTCCGCGGCCACTAACCTGGCCCACCAACTCTGCCATGCGGGGCACAAATGGCTGCAAATTGCTGAGTCGTAAATCATTCGCCTCCATGCTGCCGCTAAGAGCCGCATCGCCCCCCCACCCAACCATCTTTGCATCCACGCCAAGTCGGCTTTGCCCTGCACGTTCCACCATCAGCTGCAAAGTGGATTCATCGACTCCTGTTGTGAGGTCAACCTGTACCAGGTTCCAGTCAAGGCGGGCCAGTTGGCCGGCACCGAGGTTCTGGGTAACCGCTATATCGCTCCCCGTCAGATTTAGCTGCATTACAGGTGCAGCTTCTGGCGACCAACGCGCGGTGAGTCCGCCGCTAAGCATGCCCTCAACGGCCACCTGCTGTGGGAGCAAGTCAGCAAGAAATCCCAGGTCGCCATCCACACGACCGTTCACCAGGCCGCTGGGGCCAAGCCTGGCTTCTTCGACACACATTGCAGTTTGCTGTACACGCCAGCAATGCGGTGCCACCGTCAGCTGATCATCAGTGCTGACCCATGACAGCGCTACCGCTTGCTCAAGACTCAATTTGCTTTGCGAGAACGTAATCACGGTGGGCTGCAGCGCGCCCTTCCAGGCGGTGAGATCTCCCTTGCCCTGTAGCTTCAGCGCCAGACCGACATCACCACGAGTGTTGATTGAGAGCGTATCCGTGCCAGACCCAGCGTCATGACGCAGCTCAGCCTGCCAGTCATCGATTCGCTGTCCTGCAAGATCAAGCTGTGTGCCATCCATTGAGAAAGATTCAAACCATTGCCGCTCCAGTAGCAGCGCGCCGTCGAACCGCACGCTGCGAAGTTTTGTCGAGCCAAACCCAAGCTGTTGACCCTCACCTGTAAGTGTCAGACGCGTTGCCTTTGGATCGGCAATGGCCGTAATATTCAGCGCCCCTCCAGCGTCAGGAACCCACAGGCCCACATCATCCACCTGCAGCTCTAGCGTCCCCAGACTTTGTTCATCACCGTCAGAATGCACTCGCACACGTGCGCCATTGAGCATGCCAACGAGGCTCGCCGATGCCAGCAGACGGCCGCTGGAGAGCGACATCGCACCCGTGAGTTGTGCTGGGAGTTCATTAACCAAGCCTTGCAAGGCGACGTCCGTCAGGGATAAGCGCCACTGCTGGGGGGAAAATGATCCGGTCAGGGCCAACGTTCCCTCCACTCTCCCGGACACGGCGTCCGCGATCTTCGGCAGCTGCAACCCACCAGACTCAATATCGAGCGCAATATCAACACCCCTATCGAAACTCACCGTCCCGACGGTAGTCACAGCAGTGCTGGTGCCTTCATCTGCAAGCACAAGTGATTCAATCGCTAACTGCGA
>CALINF010000118.1 GCA_938045215.1 uncultured Halieaceae bacterium
ACTTGGCGAGCAGGTCTGAGTTCCGCACGCAGCTTGAAAGACGCGCCGCCACTTCACGCAGCAGCATGTCGCCGGCGCTGTGGCCCAGGGAGTCATTGATGCGCTTGAAGTTGTCCAGATCGAGAAACAGCAGGGCTAAAATCTGCTTATTGCGTTTGGCGAGTTTGAGTAAAAGACCCAGTTGCTCAGTCAGCAGTCGGCGGTTGGGCAGTGCCGTCAGGCTGTCGAAATAGGCGAGTCGACGCAAGCGGTTTTTAGTCTGGGTGACTTCCTCTACGGCTTTGTTCAGCTCTTCATTGCGTCTTGACAGCTGAGCAGTGCGCTCATCGACTTTCATGCTAAGTAGTTGATGGTCTACATCCATTTTCGACTTGTACGTATTCACGCCGCCGATAACAGAGTTGAGTACTGAAGCAATCTCCTTAAACTCGCCAGCGCCATCTACGTCGATTGCCTGGTTGATCTGACCCGAAGCCAAATCATCTGCCACTTTGGCCAGGCGCGATATGGGGCCGGTAATTTTACGTGCCACGGTGGTTGATATCACAACGCAGGCAATGATGAAAATCAGACCGCCAAGAGCCACCCACAGAGCGGGCTTGAGCGCATGGGCACGCAGCAGAGTGTTGCTAATGGAGACGCTGACATAGCCCGTTACGAAGGCACTATTACTGCCCTCAGTGGCGATAAGTGACTCAGCGAACTGCTGCCGGGTTGTCGTTTCTTCCAGTGGGTTCACACTGGATAACACAGGGATGGACAGATTGATTACTGACTCACCCAATGTCAGTAGGGCCAGCGCGCCGTATCCTGGTGGATAAAGTACAGACCCATAGGTGAGTGAGCTGGTTTCAGTATCAGCAGTATCTTCGCGTAGTGCTCTAAGCCTGGGATTTTCACTCGCCGCCCAAGAAACACTTCGCCCCTTCATAGTGGCGGCTTGGGCGTCAAATATATTGACCCTTCTTACAGCCGGAGAGAGGTTGAATAGATCATCAACAACGGCATCAAGATATTTGCCATCGTTAAAGTAAACGGCTACCTGCACATCGGCTTGATCTGTAACGCGGTGACGAATGTCTTGCAGAAGTTGCTCGCGTTGGTGCGCAATATTCTGCTGCCCCACCAGCGCGGTCAGCGCAATCGACGCAGCCAGCGCGACACACAAAACCAAGAGATTAATTTTTGACGACGCGTTCATTGCAGTAGCGCCATTCCCCCAAGCCCGATCAGGCTTCGCTCTGTGGCGATATACCCTCGGTCTTTCGTTGCCCCATAAGTAGATGTGAACGTAGCATGACCGGCTTGCTACGGCAATTCGAAAGGCGCACGAAGATCAGTTTAGTCGACGTGCTGTAGCTGCTGTACTATTCGTTCTTCAGATACTGTGGCAGTGTTTGTTTTTCCGGAAATACCTCCGCCATATCCTCAGGCAAACCCATTTCATTGATCATTTGGGCGTGCTGCCTCTGCAGTTGCCTGGGTTCGTTGACGCCGCATGAGTGAGCGATGACAGCAACTTCATGCATGAGATTGGTGGCGTATTTTGCAACCCGAAACGCCTTGTCGGTGGGGTGAAGACCTCTCTGCAAATCTTTGTCATGCGTCGTTATCCCGGTGGGGCAGGTATTTTTGTTGCACTGAAGGGCCTGAATACAGCCCAGTGCAAACATGAAGCCGCGGGCAGAATTGACACTATCTGCGCCCATGCATAAAGCAGCGGCTACGCCTGAGGGATTGATCAACTTACCTGAGCTGATCACTTTGATCCTTTGTTTTAAACCATATTCGATCAATTTGTCTACCACCAGCGGTAAACTGCGTTTGATAGGCAGGCCCATGTAATCCATCAAACTTTGTGGTGCTGCCCCTGTACCGCCATCGGCGCTATCGATTGTTATGAAGTCAGGGGCGTAGTTGAAGCCTCGCTCGTGAATCGCGCGGCACAACTCATCCAGCCAGGCACTTTGCCCGATAACACACTTTATCCCGGTAGGTTTTCCAGTCACTTCCCTGACATGGTGAACAAACTCCAATAGATCATCTATGGAGTCGACCTCAGGATGACGATTGGGACTTATCGAATCTTCACCGGGTCGTATGCCGCGAGTGCTGGCAATAACATCGGTAACTTTAGTGCCTGGTAATATCCCACCTTTGCCGGGTTTGGCGCCCTGTGAGAGTTTGATTTCGAACATGCGCACCTGTGCATGCCCCGCCAACTCTCCCAGTTTCTCATCGCTCAGTTTACCTGCGCTATCACGTACGCCGTACTTGGCTGTTCCTATCTGGAAAATGATGTCGCACTCACCCTCATAGTGGTACGGCGCTATTCCACCTTCACCCGTGTTCAGCCAGATTCCGGCTGCGCTGGCTCCCCTGGACAGTGCGCTTATCGCGGGAGCCGACAATGCACCGAAACTCATTGCCGAAATATTGAAAAATGATCGTGTCGTATAGGGGTGGCGGGCATAGCCCTGTCCATAGGTAATTGCCTGCGGTTCGGCAACTTCTTCATCCAGCGGGGGAAACAACCCGTTCAGAAAAATAAAGTCTCCAGGTACATTCAGGGGGTTGGTGGATCCAAATGCCACGGTTGAATCAATATCCTTGGCCGCTCGGTATACCCATGAACGCTGTGCTCTGTTGAAGGGGAGCTCTTCTCGGTCGAGTGCAAAGAAATAAGGTCTGAAGAACTCGCCAAGGTGTTCGAAGAAGTAGCGAAATCGGCCTATGATCGGATAGTTGCGACGTATGGTTTGTTTGGTCTGGGTGACGTCAACGATATACATGCAGATCAGAGCGAGAATGCCAAGGCCAAGCAAAAAGGCCATTATGAGTACGCTGATCTCAAGAAAGTTCATCACAAAAGATTGAATAGTCGTCATCGGTTCAGCCTG
>CALINF010000119.1 GCA_938045215.1 uncultured Halieaceae bacterium
AGAATCTCCTGTAGCTGCTCTCCAGATGAAGTGGTGAGAGCCGCCGAAAAGTCTGCCAGCAAACTGGGCTGATTCGGGTTGAAGTTGGCCAGGTGCTGTTTCAGTTCTTCACTGTACAGCGGATTCAGCGGCAGCAGCTCCTTGATCTCCTTGATCAGGGCCATGGCATAGGCCTTGATCTCATCGCTGTTGCGATCGCCCTGGCTGCGCGGGTATTCAACCTGCACAAGATAAGGCGGCTTGTCGCTGAGCCAGCGCACAATGCGGAAACGCTTGATGCCCTGCACCAGGAACTGACTTTCCGATTCCAGCATCGCTGGCGGCTTGTGCAGGCGGGCCACGCAGCCAATCTCGGGGAACGCATCAGGGTCGACCTGTCGCTTGTCGCGGTCTTTTACAAAGGAGAGTCCTACAAGGCCCTGACGCTCCTTGCCGACGGCTTCCAGCGTAGAGGTCCACTCCTGTGGGTTTATCTGCACGGGTTGTACCTGCCCGGGAAAAAAGGGTCGGTTAGGAATGGGCATTAGATAAAGCGTATCGGGCAGCACGTCATCCGCCACGGCAGGCGTATGCTGGTTTTCGTCGGACGGTATTACCTCGACATCATCATTGTGCTGATCGTCTTGCATGCTCAACAACCCTGTTGTGTGGTTACGCAGGGGATATGGGGGAGGAACCGAGCTATTTCAACCGCCCCGACCGGCGACACCGGCCGATAAGCGCGGGACTTACTCTTCTGTGCCCTGTTGACCAGGCCGTGCACCGGGGAACGGAAAGCTGGCAACATTGCCTTCGCCGGGCTTGGTTTCTGAAACTTTGCCCGTGCCTTCCTTGTCAACTTCATCAATGCGAATAATCGCCTGCAAGGGAATATAGCTGCGCTTGACCCCACTGAACTCGTTTTTGAGCTTTTCCTCGCCGGGGTCGACCACGATCTTGCTGCGCTCGCCAAACAGGAATTCCTCCACCTCGATAAAGCCCCACATGTCGCTCTGGTAAATTTGCTGCGCAAACACCTCAAACACCTGGTTGCCGTTCTGGAAGATCACCTTGTAAACGGGATAGTTAGCCATCAATTTCCTCTTGTCCGCCATTGGAGGCGACACCACTTGCTCCCCCCGGATTCGGGGGGGCGGCAATATTACCACCACCACGGGGAAATTCCAGTGGCCAGGCCCCGTTCAGGCTAGGTTTGCCGGAGTGAAATCTGTATACTCCCCTGCCCTTTTTGAACCAATACCCGCGGCGCGCTGGCGCCCGGATGAGCAGGACTGAGTGAGCAAGAAGCTGTACATCAAAACCCACGGTTGCCAGATGAACGAGTACGACTCGGCTCGTATGCGCGACCTGCTGGAAAGCAGCCATGACCTGGTAGCCACGGACGATCCCGAGGACGCCGACGTATTACTCCTAAATACTTGTTCTATAAGAGAAAAAGCTCAGGAAAAGGTATTCCACCAGCTCGGTCGCTGGAAGCACCTGAAAGAGAAAAACCCCGATCTGGTGATTGGCGTTGGCGGGTGCGTGGCCAGCCAGGAAGGTGCTGAAATCGGCAAACGGGCGCCCTACGTTGATCTGGTCTTCGGGCCACAAACACTGCATCGCCTGCCCGAGATGATGGAGCAACGCGGTCCGGCCGGCACCTTGATTGTCGATGTCAGTTTTCCTGAGATAGAGAAATTTGACAACCTGCCAGAGCCTAAAGTCGATGGCCCTACAGCGTTTGTATCGATCATGGAAGGCTGTTCCAAGTACTGCACATTCTGCGTGGTGCCCTACACCCGGGGCGAAGAAGTCTCTCGCCCGGTAGACGATGTGATCGCCGAAATTGCTCACCTTGCCGCCGGCGGGGTACGCGAGGTAAACCTGCTGGGTCAGAATGTGAACGCCTATCGGGGCGACAATCATCTGGGCGAGGTCGTGGACTTTGCCGAGCTACTGGCCTACGTGGCGAGTGTGCCGGGCATCGATCGTATCCGGTACACCACATCGCACCCGGTTGAGTTTTCCGACGCCCTCATCGATGCCTACGCAGAAATTCCGGAGCTGGTCGACCACCTGCACCTGCCGGTACAAAGCGGCTCTGACCGCATATTGATGGCGATGAAACGTGGCCATACCGCATTGGAGTACAAGTCCAAGATCAGGCGTCTGCGCAAGATTCGCCCGAACATCAGCCTCTCGTCAGATTTCATCATAGGATTTCCCGGTGAGAGCGATGCCGATTTCGCTGCCACCATGAAACTCATTGAAGATGTGGGTTTTGATACCTCGTTCAGCTTTATCTACAGCGCCAGGCCCGGCACGCCGGCATCTGACCTGCCAGATGATACCGACGAAGAGACCAAGAAGCAGCGCCTGCAGATTCTGCAGGGGCGCATCCTGCAGCAGGCGCAAACAATCAGCCGGCAGATGGTTGGCACAACCCAGAAAATTCTGGTCACAGGTGTTTCACGCAAAGACCCGGGTCAGCTTCAGGGACGCACCGAAAACAACCGTGTGGTTAACTTCAGCTGCGATGATCACGCCTTGATCGGCACCTTTGTTGATGTCGATATCCATCAGGCCCTGCCCAATTCACTGCGCGGCTGCCTCAGCCACAGTTGACGATACCGAAATAGGGTATATCCTTTTGTTCTCATTCATTGCCCTTGTGGCCCCAGACTCATTTTGAACACTGAAATTGCGACGCCTGCGTCGATCCAGAAAAGCCTCACCCTAGAACCCAATGACGCTCGCCATCTGGCTATGCTGTGCGGCCAGCTGGATGCTCACCTGCGCCAGATCGAGGCGCGCCTTGGGGTTAAAGTCAGCGCTCGCGCCAATCAGTTTGTCATTAGCGGGCCGCCGGTGAACGTGACCACGGCCAGCGTCTTGCTCACACACCTGTATGCAGAGATCTGCCAGGGTGTAGCCCTGACGCCGGAATCACTGCATTTGCAACTGCAGCACTCGAGTAATGAGGGCTTGGCCAGTGTAGATGAGGTGGAGCCTGTAGAGGCCATTCAGGTCATACGTACCAAACGCGCATCCATCAAACCTCGTGGTAGCAACCAACAGGGCTACGTGCGCACCATCAAGTACAACGACATCAATTTTGGCATTGGCCCGGCCGGTACAGGCAAAACATTTCTCGCCGTCGCCTGCGCAGTTGAGTCGCTGCTCGAAGAACGCGTCAAGCGTATCCTGCTGGTTCGTCCGGCCGTTGAGGCAGGCGAGAAGCTGGGATTTCTGCCTGGCGACCTGTCGCAGAAGATCGACCCTTACCTGCGGCCGCTATACGACGCCCTCTACGAGATGCTCGGCTTTGAGACCGTCAATAAATACATCGAGCGTAATATTATCGAAGTAGCACCACTGGCTTTTATGCGTGGGCGCACACTGAATAACTCGTTCATCATTCTCGACGAGGCACAAAACACCACCCGCGAGCAGATGAAAATGTTTCTGACGCGGATCGGCTTTGGTTCTACCGCAGTGATCACAGGGGATGCCACACAGATCGACCTGCCGCGCGGAATACCTTCCGGGCTCACACATGTGAGCAATATACTGACCGAGGTAGAAGGCATCGGCTTCACATTCTTTGGCAACAAGGACGTTGTGCGTCATCCACTCGTGCAACGCATTGTGGAGGCCTATGACGTCCACGAAGCCACGACCCAGGCGCTCGATAAACAGCAGCGATGAACCCTCAGGTCGATATCCAGAATGCCAGCAAGCTACCCGTACCTACCGACTCAGAATTCACGCGCTGGATCGGCGCGGCTGTCACATTTGCACAAGGTCGCTCAGATGCGGAAGTCAGTTTGCGGCTGGTTGATGAAGCCGAAATGGCAACATTGAATCTCACCTACCGCGACAAGGCCGGACCAACCAACGTGCTGTCGTTTCCATCTGATCTGCCCGCTGAGCTGGAAATTCCACTGCTGGGCGATATTGTTATCTGTGCACCGGTGGTCGTTCTCGAGGCAGAGGCTCAGCACAAGCCTGTGCAAGCCCATTGGGCGCACATGACCGTGCATGGCACGCTGCATTTGCTTGGATACGACCATGTGGAGCCGGCAGAAGCCGATATCATGGAAGCACTGGAAACGGCCGTCATGGAAAATCTGAACTATCCTTGCCCCTATGCGGGCTACGCTGCACAGGAGCACTGAAACCAATGAGCGAAGATCGATTTAATTCCGAGTCAGGTGATCGAACCTGGCTGGAGAAAGTCGCGCTGTTGTTTTCTTCCGAACCCCGCACCCAGGAAGACCTTGAAGATGTGCTGATGGTTGCCACCGAGAACGAAGTTATCGATGAGGGTGCGCGCAGTATCATCGAAGGCGCTATGCAGGTCAGCAAGATGCAAACACGGGACATCATGATCCCGCGCTCACAGATGAATGTCATCAAGGCGGATCAGACGCTGGAGGAAGTCCTCCCTCAGATTATCAGCTCCGCCCACTCGCGCTACCCTGTGGTAGGTGACAATCCGGACGACATACTCGGCATACTGCTTGCCAAAGACCTGCTGCCGCAGATTC
>CALINF010000120.1 GCA_938045215.1 uncultured Halieaceae bacterium
GGGGTTGGCCAGGTAAAATGTACCGCTGTTCACCGCGCCCAATGCATTGGTCTCGGTGAGTCCGTAGCCAATACCCGGCGCAGACTTCTTGAAGGTACCTGCCAGCTTCTTTACCTGATCGGGCGGCCTTGCCGCGCCGCCGGAAAAGACTTCCGCGAGCGAGGAAATATCGCGGTCTGATTCTGCCGCAGCAGCCTGCAGCTCGGCAGACATTGTCGGCACACCGGTAAACCAGGTGATTTTTTCTTTCTCAATGAGCCGAAGCGCCTCCTGAGCGTCCCACTTATGCATGATTACCAGCTTACGACCCACAATCACCGACAACATGAACGCTGAGTGACTGGCAGTACAATGGAACAAGGGAACCGTGAGTAAGCCTGAAGGAGCGAGCTTCACAGCGCCCTCTTCCGGCGGCTGCGCCACTTTGCTCGCGGTACCCATCAGCATCCAGCTAAACAATGCCGAGAGTATTCCCCGGTGAGACGACAAAGCACCCTTGGGATGTCCGGTTGAGCCGGAGGTATACATGATCGTTGCGTAGTCATCTGGCCCTACTTCTACCGCAGGCATCGCCGCGCCTTCATAGTCCTTGATGAGATCGGCAAAGGGCACGGACTCCAGTGCCAGACCACTGCAGTCATCCAGCGCAATCACTTTCAAGCCGTGTTTATCGGCTATCGGCTCCAACCGCTCCGCGCGCTGGCAATCGGCAAACACCACCGTACTGCCACTATCCTCAAAGCCGTAGTCGAGTTCCTCGGTGGTCCACCAGGCGTTCATCGGTACGGCGACTGCACCCACAGACAGGCATGCGATAAATGCGATCATCCACTGGGGATTGTTACGGCTCAGGATAGCCACACGATCGCCTTTGGCGACACCGTAACGATCTACCAGTGCGGCGCCGATTTCACACGCCATCTGGTACGCCTGACCGTAGGTATACCGTTGATCCAGGTACACCGCAAAATCCTTGTCGGCATGCCCCAGCATAAACTGGAAATAGGCATTGAGGTTGTCTGGCAAGCCTTTGTAGTTGCGATAAGTCACACCGTTGATCTCAACGGTATCCAGCTCAAATGGTTGCCCTGCTTCCGTCATGCTGGCAACAATTTTGTCGAATGCTTCGAGTTCAGGATTCATATTTTTATCATTTCCCGTTACGTGGATTCAGAATCCGTTCAGAGACGCAAACCGATCCAGGTGATAGTTGTAATCGCCAAAGGTGTGCTGTGCTGCACGGGCGCGTTTAATAAAAAATCCAATCTCATGCTCGTCGGTCATACCGATGCCGCCGTGCATCTGCACACCTTCATTCGTTGCACGCTGCGCAACCTCACAGAGCTTGGCCTTCGCGGCACTAGCCAGCACCGGCAGCGACTCGTCACCACTGTCAATCGCCTGCAATGCCTTCAATACGATAGAACGGGCAAGCTCCAGTTCAGCAAACAACTCAGCCGCACGATGCTGCAAGCCCTGAAAGGACCCAATGACCTGACCAAACTGCTTGCGCTCTTTAAGATAGGCCACTGTGCGCTCAAATGCTTCGGTTGATACACCCAGCAGCTCAGAGGCCAAGCCTATGTTAGCTATATCCAGAGTACGATTAAGGCCGGAGGCCGCTCCACCTTCGCTGCCCAGCAACGCACTGGCATCAACAGAAACATTGTTCAGCGTTAACGCACCACAATTGAGATTATCGACCATGGAGCGTTGCTCAATAGCAACACCATCGGCTTTAGCGTCTACCAAAAACGCACTAAGACCATCGGTATCACCAGGTTCACCACTGGTGCGAGCGATGACCACAAAGGTGTCAGCAACATGTGCATCCAATACCAGACGCTTGCTGCCATTGAGCACGTAGCCATTACCGCCGGCAACAGCCGTAGTAGCTATTTGCGAAGGGGCATGATGCGCACCTTCTTGAATCGCGAGCGTTACGATGGACTGACCCGACGCAATGGCGGGTAGAAACTGCTCTTTCTGGGCCTGGTCACCGAGCTCTGCGATGATCGTCGCACCGATCAACACTGAAGACTGCAGTGGCGAGGCCGACAAATTCCGCCCTACCTGCTCCAACACCAATCCCAGGCCAGTGTAGCCATAACCCAGACCACCAAATTCCTCATCGATCGCAATACCGGCCCAGCCCATGTCGGCCATCTCTTTCCAGACGTCCTGCGAAAACCCGGTGGCGTCGCCACTATCACGTAACTCACGCAGGTGCGCCACGGTAGCCTTTTCCGCGAGAAAACCCGCTGCCGCATCCTTGAGCATGCTCTGCTCTTCATTCAATACCAATGCCATTTCTAGATTCCTTATGTCGTCGATGAACTCAAGCGTCCGGGAGCCCCAGTACACGCTTGGAGACAATATTCAGTTGCACCTCAGTCGTGCCACCTTCGATCGAATTGCCTTTGGAGCGCAGCCAGTCACGCACGACCTGACCACCCTGGTACGCATCCCCTTCCCAGCCAAGCGCTTCTTCACCGCCCACAGCCAGATTGAGTTCATTGCGTCGTTTGTTGAGCTCTGTACCGTAATACTTGAATATTGACGAGGCCGGGCCTAAACCCTGGCCTGACTTCACCTCATCGCCCACGCGCGCCATGGTGGCTCCGAAAGCGACTGTATCGAGCTGGTACTGGGCAAGATTCTGCCGAAGAATGCCATTGGACAGTCGCCCCTGTTCATCGGCACCAATCAATTCAACGGCGGTCTCTCCCAGTGACTTCTTGGGAGCACCGCCCATTCCCGAGATCATCTCGCGCTCATGCGTGAGCAGGTACTTGGCGATAGTCCAGCCCTTACCCTCTTCGCCAATCAGATTGGCCTTGTCAGCCCGCGCATTGTCGAAGAACGTCTCACAAAATGGCGAGGAGCCACTGATCAGTTTGATGGGACGCGCCTCTACACCGGGCTGATCCATATCGAACAGCACAAAGCTGATGCCTTCGTGCTTGGTACCAGTATTGTCGGTACGCACCAGACAGAAGATCCAGTCCGCCTTATCCGCGTAAGACGTCCATACTTTCTGGCCGTTAATAAGGTAGTGGTCGCCCTTGTCTTCGGCGCGCGTTGCCAGGCTGGCCAGATCAGAGCCCGCGTTAGGCTCGGAATAGCCCTGGCACCAGCGAATCTCACCGCGACAAATAGGCGGTAGATGCTCCAGCTTCTGCTCTTGCGTACCAAACTGCAGCAACGCGGGCCCAAGCATCGAAATGCCGAAACTATCCAGCGCCTGGCGTGCGCCAATCCGCGACATCTCCTGCCTCAGCACCTTCACCTCGTCCGCGCTGAGACCTCCACCACCGTACTCTTTCGGCCAATGGGGCACTGTCCAGCCTTTCTCGGCCATTCGGTCGCACCAGACTTTCTGGTCGGGATGGTCTATCTCGGGTACCCGTCCGCCATTGTAAATATCTTCAAAGCCCGTGACGGGCTGACGCATTGCTTCCGGGCAGTTGGCTTCCAGCCAGGCTCTGGTTTCCTGGCGAAATTGATCTAGGTCGCTCACTGGACATACCTCTTTGGTTTAAAAGAATTCGCGACGCAGGTCGACCCAGCACACAGCTGGAGGTCCTTCAGGCACTGCTGTGCCCAGTAGACACCGACGCCTACGCCAAAAACGGGATTTGAACATACAGTATGTTTTGCTGGCTCTCAAGTATTATGCAGCTGGTAACCGCCGCTTGGACGCCACAAGGATAGTCAAACGCTCGACAATCGCGAATCAGGCCAGGAGGTAATAGCGCCCGGGTTTGTAGATAGACGTTGGCAGACGCAACGCCTCTAGTCAGGCGTCAAAGTAATGGATGGGGGAGATGGCAGGGTCATTGCCAATGGCAGTAACCCTGCCGCTGGTGCTGTTAGGCGCTCAGCTTGCTAGCCAGACGGCTGGTAATAATGTCCTCAGCCTCGATCATAATCCGATCGATCAGCTCCTTGCAGGTTGGAATATCGTGTATCAGTCCCGCCACCATACCGCAGGACCAGGCACCAATTTCCATTTCGCCTTCCATCATGATTTTAGGGTACACACCGGCAACCTCCTCAATGATGTCCTCGAACTGGATATTCTTGCCCAGTTCTTGCTCCTTCTTGAGAATACGCTCGACTGCGTCGTTGGTCAGCACTCTCTCAGTATTGCGCAAAGGACGCATTACGAGGCGAGTATCCAGCTCAGAGGCAGCAACGATAGCGGCCTTCACGTTGTCGTGCACCGGTGCCTCCTTGGTGGCAATAAAGCGTGTACCCATATTCATACCCTCAGCGCCCATAGAGATGGCAGCCACCAGGGAGCGTGCATCGGCCATACCGCCTGAGGCCACGAAAGGAATCTCCAGTTCGTCTGCAGCACGCGGTAACAGGATCATATTGGGTATGTCATCTTCACCCGGGTGACCACCGCATTCAAAGCCATCTACCGACACCGCATCACAGCCAATATTCTGCGCTTTGAGCGAATGGCGCACCGACGTGCATTTGTGAATCACCTTGATCCCGGCGTCCTTCATCGCAGGCATATACTGCTCAGGGCTACGACCCGCAGTTTCCACAATTCTCACGCCACCTTTGATAATTGCATCGATATACCCGGGATAGTCGGGCGCATTGACCGTTGGCAGAAACGTGAGATTCACCGCAAACGGCTTATCGGTCATGTCATTACATTTGGCTATCTCGTTGGCCAGGTCTGCTGGCGTTTTCTGGGTGAGGCCGGTGATGGTGCCAAGGCCTCCAGCATTGGACACGGCAGCGGCCAGCTCAGCAAAGCCAACATAGTGCATGCCGCCTTGGATAATGGGGTGTTCAATATTGAATAGCTCAGTAATTGCAGTCTTCATGATTGTTATTCCTCAACCAGATAAAGTTTCGGCACCCGAAGCATCGCTCAGGGATTCACAGGGGATACAAAAACTAGGCGAAACCGGCGCTCAGATCAAACGCTTTTTTGTGTAGCGTCCGTTTCATGCCGAAGGCCGTAACCAAATAGGTGACGACCATGCTCTTTCCTGAATGGTCGCGGGCAGATCTGAGCGCGGGGCAACACCAGCGCGAATAGCGTCCCAGGTGGACCAGCGGCACGATGGATTTTCCAAGGCGCGCACATAGTAGAAAGCCTCAACAGAAACATCAAAATCCGGATCCTGCCAGAAGGTTTTCAATTCGTTTGAACCCGCGTCTCTGTCAACCGAGCAGTCATCCAGACTGACCTTAGCTGCATTGTCTGGACAGCGCTGCGTCGCGGGGTCCACTGCTCCATCTCCGGAGCAGGCAACGTCGTATACACGCTCCATGGGTTGCCCATCTTCAAGCCAACCTTTGATAACCTGCACCCTCTGCAGGGGTGTGCCGTCGGCTTCAGCTGCCGCCCAGACCAGAAATCGTGGCGAGGCCCGCGATCCGATCAACTCACCACCCATGGCGGCCCCTTGCTCATACCCTGTACTGACGAGGTCCGCGGCTTCCAACATCGACTCTTCGAATGCATGACTGGCAAAAAAGCGCACCATGAGGCGCGGACCGCTGGTTGCGAATGTCTCTTTGCGGCGAAAGGCGTCGTAGATTGCCTCGCGGGTATTCTCCTGTGCCCATACTCCTGCCAGGCCTGATGCTGACCAGTATTCAAATGACGAACTCTCCAGATAAAGCTCGTTATCGACTTCTGTCAGCAATTCCGGATCGCGATACTTGAGGTAGGTTCCGTACAACCACGGCGCGGGAATCGAGCCGCGACGCTCAGGCGTACCATCGAGCAAGCCGGCCTTGGAAGAGAAAGTTTCCTCATCCTGAGACGTTGCCCCGGTGTGCGTATCGCTAGAGCCAATCAAACCAAACCGATAGGGATTAATGACGCCGCCTTCCTGTAACGACAAACCACGCAGGTATGCGTCGCGCACGTAACCGCCGGCTGGCTCACTGTAAAGCTTGGTAGCAACCCGGTAGGGTGCAATTTCAAAATTGGCCCACTCGTCATTTTTTGACAACATCGGATGGGTGTCAGAAGTCCCTTTTACCTGGGTTACCTCGACCAATGGCTCGTTGCGCAGACGACGCTCGGCATAGGCATCATCCATCGGATTGCCCGCCCAGTCTGT
>CALINF010000121.1 GCA_938045215.1 uncultured Halieaceae bacterium
GATAGGCACACCGTGGCGTCGCATCTCCTGGTCGGCAACCGCCTGGAACTTTGCATCCACGCCACCGCCGCCATATTCCTTGGGCCAGGACATGCCCAGATAACCTGCAGACCACACCTTATGCTGCCACTCGCGCAGGAAATCCAATTGCTGTTCGCTGCCCACCTCCATGAAGGACTGTGGCAATAAAAAGCCGGGATCGGCGGGGTTGTTGTCTTCGAGCCAGGCAGATACCTGCTGCCGAAATTCATTCAGTTCCTGTGCTGTAACACTCAACGTATGCTCTCCTGTAACAAGGGATGGTGCCTGTTTCGATGTGTTTGGATGATCTAAAGTCCGTACTGGCGTGAGGCCAGGTCGCGCATGATTTCCTCGGAGCCACCGCCGATAGCGTTCACACGCACCTCGCGGTAAATCCGCTCTACGCGGTTGCCTCGCATGTAACCGATACCACCGAGTATCTGCATCGCCTCGCGGGCGCAGAACTCCATGGTTTCACTGGCCTGCACTTTTAGCAGTGCAATGTCGCCGGGGTTAGGGTTGCCTGCCTCTATCGACTCAAAGCACACGCGGATATACGCCTGCGTTGCATTGAGCTTTTGTTTCATCTGCGCAATCTTGTGTCGAATCACCTGATGATCAGCCAGGCGTTTGCCGAAGGTCTTGCGTTCCGTTGCCCACTCGACCGCCTCTTCGAGGCACACTCGTCCCAGGGCTTCCATCGCCGCAGCCATGCCCATGCGTTCGCTGTTGAAGTTGGTCATGATCACCAAAAAGCCCTTGTTCTCTTCACCAATCAAGTTCTCGACGGGCACCCTCACGTTGTCAAAATACAGCGTTGCGGTATCGGAGGCCCACCAGCCCTGCTTGCGATCGAGCTGCGTGCGCGAGAAGCCCTCGGCATCAGTCGGTATCAGTAACATCGATACTCCCTTACCACCTTCGCCGCCAGTACGCACCGCCGTTGACACCCAGTTTGCGCGCATGCCCCCGGTAATATAGGTCTTGGATCCGTTGACCACGAAATGATCGCCATCACGCACTGCCGTTGTTGCCAGATTGGCAACATCAGAGCCACCGCCGGGTTCAGTAATGCCCAGCGATATATGCTTTTCACCCGCCAGTACAGGTGGCGCAATGCGCTGTTTCATCGCCTCTGAACCCCAGTTCAGTACGGGAGGCAGGCCTATGCTGTGCACCATCAAACTGGCTGGAATACCGCCAACACCGATACGGGCCATCTCCTCGTTCGCGATCCACGCATGCCAGGAATCGATACCCTCGCTGATACCACCAAACTCCTCGGGGTAACCCATACCGAGTAAGCCCACGGCAGCCGCTTTCGGCCAGAGCTCAATGGGGATGTGTCCGGCCTCATCCCACTCTTCGGCAAATGGCATGATCTCGGTGTCGATAAACTTGCGCAGATGATGCCGCCATTCCTCGTGATCTGAGTTGATATTGGGATTGGGCAAACGAGCGCTATCGAAGTCTAGCGACATAGACACGTGTCCTTTTGAATCTTGGGTATGTTGGCAGAACTTTTAGTATAACCAAAAATGCACGCAAACACGCACTCACTAGAAATTGCCGAGTGCCAGCCTCTGGTGGCTGGACTACTGAGCAGAACCTGCCGACAGAATCTCAGGCGGCGACGGAGGTAGGCTTGGACTGTAAGGCCAATTGAATCAGGTGCGAAAACTCGGGGCACTGGGCAAGTGTCTCTAACTCACGGCGAAGCCGGCGTGCCAGCGAACTGCTCTCATCCTGCTCTACTGCATTGAGCAGCTCGACCCGCAGCAACCATTCTCGGGGGTAGGCATTCAAACCCTCTACGATGTCGCTTATCACGCCGTCCGCTGCAGCACTATCTGCCCCGGCAATTTCTGCCACCTGTGCGTACAGGGTCATTAACTTCTCGTCGACGGGAACAGGCATAGTCGCAGTAACAGGAACCGGTTTATGGAGTTGATATGCGGAGCGATCAGCACTACCACCGAACACCGAGGTAATTGCGGCGCCCACCGCCATATCGTAGGTTCCCCACTCCGGCTGAAACAGTTGGCGGCCATGTAGATCAGTAACCGTGCACTGTTCGAAGCTCAGCAGCAGGTTCTGGTGTTCCTGTCGCAATATGGCCGTCAACTGACCAGACACCGTAATGCCTGATAGAAACTCCAGCGTCACCCATTGTCCGATGTTGATGTTGTGAGCCCGCAGTTCATCGAAGGTGTACTGCGACAGGCAGCGACTGAAGTCCTTTAATAAGCCCACCGGCGAGGAGAATCCCTGCGCATGGTAAGTGGTGCCATGACCGAAGAGCTCCCGGTCCTTCCAGGCCAGTTGAGTGGGGCCAGCCGTGCGGAAGTAGACAGCCTTGCCCACCGCATCACACATTACCTCCTCGATCCGGCCACTGACCTGCACGCCAGTATCGTATTGGGCGGTGCATACCGTGGCAGCATCAATGGCCTGACGCAAAGACGCCGCGCCGCCTCGCCGGAAGCACATACAGGATGCGAACTCCTCGAGCACCTGACTGAGATGCTTGCAGCTCTTGGTCACGAACAGGTGCGGTTGCTGGCGCGTTATATCGTATTGGGCGGTCACTGCATCAACCGTGAGCGGTATCTTGCGTACCAACTCGTCATTGAGGCAACGTACACTTTCATCCAGTGACGACAGTAAGCCGGCGCCAAACAACTTGTAATCATGAAGCTCGCCCACAAGACCATACTCAACCGTCCACCAGTGCAGGCGAGTCAGCAGTGCCGCTTCCGACAGGGGTTCGTCATGGTCCGAGAGTCGCAGCAACTCGGCTTCTGCCTCGGCAATATCCTGCTCGCTACTCGCCGGGCATTCTTTAACGATGGAGAGTGTTCGAATGGCCTCGTACACTTCAAAATCGTGCTGTGTGGTAATCGCTTTCATTCCCACCTCGCCAAAGCTCTGCAAAAACTCGGCGTAGTCGACATCCACGATGAACGGTGCATGACCTGCCGACTCATGCACGATATCCGGCGCTGGCGTATACAGGATGTGATCAACACTGCGCATATCCAGCGCAATCACCAATACCTTGAGCGCCTGGAACTCCATGAAAATGGCAGGTGGGATAAAGCCATCCACTACCACCGCTCGCCAGCCCAGCTGCGCCAGAGCGGCGTTCATTTCATCTATCGACGGGATGTGGTCCAGCGCGATACCAGTTTTAGCCAGGCCTTCCAGATAGACCGGGTGCGCTGTTTCACGCAGCTGGTGGGTTAAGTGACTCATGACGAAACGCCATACGGCGTGATCGCGCGCCGTGTAGCGCAGATAGTCCTGCACCCTTACAAAGGGACGCAGGTGTGCGGGCAGACTGGCGACTATCTCTGCCTGTGAGACCATCTGTCCCGGCTCGTGCAACATTACACAGCCCTAAATGACGCCTCTGCGCATCTGCTCCAGCTCAATGGACTCAAACAGCGCTTGAAAATTGCCCTCGCCAAAGCCGTCGTTGCCCTTGCGTTGGATAAATTCGAAGAAGATCGGGCCGATGACGTTGGTAGAAAAAATCTGCAGCAGAAAACCGCCGCCCTGTTCTTCCCCACCATCAATCAGAATCCTGCGCTTGCGCAGTGCGTCCACATCTTCCCCGTGTCCCGGCAGACGTTCATCAATAAGGTCGAAGTAGGTATCGGGCGTGTCCTGCAGCGTCAGGCCATGTGCCTGCAGCGTATCGACGCTGGCATAGATGTCGTCAGTACCCAGCGCAATGTGTTGTATACCCTCGCCGTTGTATTCATCCAGATACTCGGCGATCTGTGACTTGTCGTCGCTGGACTCATTGATGGGAATGCGAATCTTGCCGCAGGGACTGGTGAGCGCCCGGCTCTGAAGTCCGGTTTTCTTGCCTTCGATATTGAAGAAGCGGATTTCACGAAAGTTGAACAGGTCTTCGTAAAAACCTGCCCACTTGTCCATATTGCCACGATGCACATTGTGCGTCAGGTGATCGATATAGGTGAGCCCGGTATCGGCGGGACCTGCAATTTGATCGGGTGCAACGGGTACAAAATCGACATCATATATGGTCTGGTCGCCATAGCGATCAACCAGGTACAAGCGACTACCGCCGATACCCTCAATCGCCGGAATATTGAGCTCCATGGGGCCTACCGGCTCGTTGATCACCGTAGCGCCGAGCTCTACGGCTCGCTTGAGCGCAGCCGCCGCGTCTTTTACCCGAAATGCCATAGCACAGGCACAGGGACCGTGCTCGCGCGCAAACTTCTGGGCAAAGCTGTCGGGCTCGGCGTTGATGATGAAGTTGATATCCCCCTGACGATGCAGCGTTACATTCTTGGTGCGGTGATGCGCCACCGTGGGGAATCCCATGCGCGTAAACAGGTCGCGCAGCAATTCAGGGTCTGGCGCGGCGTACTCAACAAACTCGAAACCATCAGTACCCATAGGGTTGTCAAAAAGATCTGCCATTGCGCTCTACCTGTCTGCGGAGAATATGAGCGTCAAGTGTAGGCCGAGCCAGCTGGGAATACCGCCCACTTTTGCCGTATAAGCTTCAAATAATGGGCACACTACCCGAAATTAGGAAATTTATGAGTTATTCACCCATTTCATAGCTTAGAAGTGCAATTCAGTCGTATTTTTAACGGTACGCAAGGTGAAGCTGGAAGATGCCGCATCCACGAGGTGGCTATTGAGAATGCGCTGATTCAGAAAATCGGCGTAGGCTTGCACATCGCTTACCACCACGGTCAGCGTGTAGTCATGACTGCCCGATACTGCATAACAACTGACAATCTCGGGGATCTCAGCTACCAGGCTTTCGAACTCCACACGGGTATCATCGCTGTGATGTGTGAGCTT
>CALINF010000122.1 GCA_938045215.1 uncultured Halieaceae bacterium
GCATTTTTGCAGCCATGCACTCCATCATCTGCGCTAAGCTGAGCGGCGAGTTGACACGGCAATACAGACGCAGAAACGGCGCTCTGCATTGGCATACCTGCCCTATATATAGATTACTCTAAGGAGAGGGTTGAATTGAAAACGCTACTTGGAATCGTCATTCTGCTGGTGTGCGCTTCGCCCGCGCTGGCAGAACAGTGCTTATTTGAGAAAACTGACCTGGGAAGCAGGCCTCTGGCGACACAGGGACCCACAGAAATCGTTCTGAGAGTCTATGTGAACGACGTCATCTCTATTCATGATGTTGATCAGAGTTTCACCGCTGATGTGGTTTTTCGCGCTGAATGGTAAGACCCGCGATTGCGCCATAGCCAGCAAGTACCGTGTAAAGCGGGGTTGGATCAGATCTGGACACCTGTTCTGCAGCTACTCAATCGGCGCGCTGTAGAAAGGATGCACGAACCCGAGTTATCAGTATCGCCAGACGGCAGTATAGTTTTTAGGGTGCGATCGCTAGGTGAGTTTTCCTTCCGTGCCGATTTGTCGAACTTTCATTTCGATGAGCAAGAGCTGTCTTTCAAGGTTGTGTCTACTTATGGACCAGAAGATGTTCGTCTGATCAGCCGCCCAGAGATGCTCGAGATGGGCGAACAACTCTCCATCTCCAACTGGAATATAGCGCTTCAAGGCAGTCGCAGCAGCGTCCAATATATTTCCGAGATTGATAAACAGCTTGAGCGCATTGATATAGTAATGCGCGCTGAGCGCCTTGCTGGATACTACACCTGGCAGCAGCTCCTACCCTTACTATTGGTAGTAATGATGACATGGGTGACCTTCTGGATTCCGCAGGAGTTCGTGCCGCCAAGAGTTGGCCTGGCCGCCACCTCCATGCTGACTTTAATAGCCTACCGCTTCGCTATGTCTTCGGTTCTTCCCCCTATAGCATATCTGACCCGTCTGGACGTATTCATGATAGGCGCTTCTGTTCTTGTCTTCGCGGGGCTGGCTGCAACTGTAGCTGTGAGCTATTTCGCCCACAACAACAATATGGCGATGGCAGATACCGTGAATCGCTCGGCGCGATGGTTGTCGCCGTTATTGCTAGTACTGCTCACCACTATCGCTTTCTACGCCTGATAAGCCCACAGGTACTTGCCCCATAAAGGGGATAGCCGTGTGCCATTTTGGCGCACGAGGCACTTTAGTGCGTTACTTGTAGGCTACGTGTAGCACACGAGATGCCACGAGAACTCGAATTTCTCCTCCTCTTGACCCGGAAAGTGATCATATACACCACATACGCAGCTTTGGCTCGATTCGTGCTTTACAACCCCCAAGTCCACACGCTCCACCGTGCTCGTTGCGGCTAAAACCGGCCTCGTGAGCGATCGATACACTTACCCTGATTGAGGAAACCACATGAGTGCTAACGCATCCCGCCTGCACGCGATACAACAGATCTCCCAGCGCCAACCGATTGCCGTTGAAAAGACAGACTTTCTTGGCAATATCTGGGCCCAGGATGTATTTAATCTCAAAACCATGGAGTGGGCGCTATCCAAAACAGCGTTTAAAGCAATAAAGAAAACGGCACAAACAGGTGAGCCACTGGATGCCGCGACGGCTGATGTAGTTGCTGCAGCCATGAAAGAATGGGCGATAGGCAAAGGGGCAAAGTTTTTCTCCCACATTTTCTACCCCATGACCAATATTACAGCTGAGAAACACGACGGCTTTATCATCACCAATTCCGACGGAGGGGCCATCACAGACTTCTCTGGTAGCCTGTTGATCAAAGGTGAACCCGACGGCTCCTCTTTCCCTAATGGCAGCCTGCGTATGACCAACGCAGCACGTGGCTACACCGCCTGGGATCCAACCAGCCCGGCCTACATCATGCACACGGATAACGGGGCAACCCTCATGATTCCCAGTGTGTTCATGTCATGGACTGGTGAGGCACTGGATAAGAAGATCCCCCTGCTGCGATCAAACGCTGCCATGGACAAGGCCGCGCAGAAAGTACTACGCCTGATGGGAGAGACCGATGTATCGACTCTCAACTCCAGCTGCGGCGCAGAGCAGGAATACTTTCTCGTAGATACGAATTTTGCCAACAGCCGACCTGACCTGCTGCTCGCCGGTCGTACGCTGTTTGGCGCACCTCCTGCCAAAGGCCAGGAATTCGATGACCACTACTTTGGCGCTATACCTGCGCGCGTGCAGGTGTTCATGCAGGACTATGAAGACCAGTTGTACAAACTGGGTATTCCTGCCAAGACTCACCACAACGAAGTCGCGCCGGGGCAGTTCGAGATTGCGCCCTATTTTGAAGCTGCAAACGTTGCAGCAGACCACCAGCAGCTAATGATGACACTCATGAAGTCCACGGCTAAAAAGCATGGATTTATGTGCTTGCTGCACGAAAAACCCTTCGCCGGTATCAATGGATCAGGGAAACACGTGAACTGGTCTGTGGGCAACTCCACCCAGGGCAACCTGCTTGATCCGGGCAGCACACCTCACGAGAATCTACTGTTCCTGCTTTTTTGTGGCGCTGTTATTCGCGGCGTACACCTTTACGGGCCTCTGCTACGCGCAGTTATTGCCTCAGCCTCCAACGATCATCGCCTCGGCGCCAATGAAGCACCACCGGCGATCCTATCGGTCTATCTGGGCGATCAGCTGGAAAAGGTGTTCACCGATATCAAGGAAGGGAACATTACCCAGACAATTGTCGGCGGCGAAATGGATCTCGGGCTGTCCCAGATTCTCAATTTTGAACGCGACCCCGGCGATCGCAACCGTACCTCGCCATTCGCATTTACTGGCAACCGTTTTGAATTCCGCGCCGTTGGCTCATCGCAGTCAGTGTCTGGCCCCCTGGTTGCCATGAATACGATGCTGGCAGATTCTCTGGACTGGATCTCCAGCAAACTGGAACCTGCTCTTGAGGCACATGGGAATCAGGCCGAAGCGGTGGTTGCGGTACTCAAAGAACTTATGACTGAGCACGGCAATGTGGTGTTTGGTGGCGATGGTTACTCTGCGGACTGGCACGAGAAAGCCGTAACCGAGCGCGGTCTCAAGAACATACCCACAACCGCCGATGCCCTTCCGGCTTTGCGCGAAGACTCGGTGGTACAACTGTTCGAGAGAACAGGCGTGCTCAACCCGGTTGAGCTGGAGAGCAGATTTGAAGTGTATGCTGAGCAATACGTGCTTTCAATTGAGGTTGAGGCCAAGTTGGTTATCGATATCGCGAAAACCTCGATCTACCCTGCCGCTCTTGACTATCTATCGATACTAACGAGCACGGGTGCTGGTCTTGCTGAGATGGGCGTGAAGCTTGAGAATTCTACAGCCAAGACCGTGGCAAACAACACCAATTCAATGATGAAGGCTGTTGAGAGCCTGAGTTCAGCGCTGACTAAACATGACTTTGGCTCCACCGAAGAGCATATGCAATTCTGTGCCAACGATATTCGCCCCCTCATGGATGAGGTGCGCAGTTATGCCGACGCTCTGGAGGCAGACGTTGCAGATGAATTGTGGCCGCTGCCGAAGTACCAGGAAATGTTGTTCATCAAATAGCGTTTGCCTTTTCTTGAGCTAGCTTCCTGATACGACGAGGGTCTTGCGACCCTCGTCGTCCTTCCCCTCATCTCTCCCAAAATAGTCGCCTTTCACATACCCCTTCAACCGAGCGGACTTGCTTACATCCTCGGCTGTTCGACCCAGAAGGTTGACATCGACTTGACCTGAATCAACCCGACCCGGGCTGCGCCTGCGTATGCTTGAGCCTTGAATCCTTATTGCGTGACTCGCGGCCGTGGTTCTCAGGCCGTGCTCTGGAGGCTACATGGCTCGTTGGTACACAACAACAATACTAACAATGATGGTACTGGCAGCGCCCGTTGCCCAGGCACAGCTTGAAGAGATCGAACAGGAAGGCGCGCAACGCACCGCTGCCGGCCAAGCCGTGCAAAAGAAAGTCGATAGCCTGCACGCAAACACACGAGATACTGTGGATGACTACTATGCGCACCTCAAGCTCGTACAGGGCCTGCGTATGTACAACCGGATGCTAAAGCAGCAGCTGGATGCCCAGGACGAGGAGATCGGTCTCCTGCAAACTTCCATTGCCGATGTGGCCACTATCGAAAGACAAATATTGCCGCTCATGTCGCGCATGATAGATGGTCTTGATCAGTTCGTGACTCTCGATGTGCCGTTCTTGGTAGAAGAACGTCACAAACGTGTGAATGGCCTACGCATGTTGCTGCCTCGCGCCGATGTAACAGTGGCTGAAAAAACCCGCCGGGTAATGGAGGCCTATCAAATTGAAAACGACTACGGGCGCACGATAGAGGCGTACAAGGCAAAGCTGGAACTGCCAGACGCCAGCTTTGATGCCGATTTTTTACGGGTGGGCCGCATTGCGCTTATGTACCGAATCGTTGGCAGTGAAGATGTCGGCTATTGGGACAATGCCAATCAGCAATGGGTGCCGCTGTCGTCGGGGCGCTGGCGACGCTACATCAATCAGGGGCTTAAAGTAGCCAGACAGGAAGTTGCACCAGAGCTGATTTCGATTGCGTTGGATTCTAACCAGGAGGTGCGCCGATGAAAATCCGAGGGATAATTACTGTTTGGATTGCACTGCTCATGCCATTGGTCACCAGCGCGCAAGAGGATGCGGCGGCAGCACAAGCAGCTGTAGAAAGCACAGCGGCAGAAGTAGCAACGGAGCCGGAAGATGCACCAGAGACAATCGCAGATGCCTTATCTTTAGATGAACTGCTTGAAGCTGTTCGCAGCGGAAGAATCGCGGAAGAGCAAGCAAACAAACAGCGTATGCAACGCTTCCGTAATGAGCAGGCCAATCAGCAAAAAATGCTGAAAGATGTGGTTGCAGAGGAAAACCGTCAGGAAGCGATCAGCAAGGCACGAGAAGCCACATTTGAAGACAATGAATCGCGTATTGTCGAGCTTGAAGACCGCCTTAAAGAACGTATGGGGTCACTGAAAGAGCTCTTCGGTGTACTACAACAGGTCGCCAGTGACGCGCAAGCTCAGTTCCACGTATCTCTCACACAGCTGGAACACCCTGATCGAAACGACTTTTTACTCGACTTCGCCGGCCGCATGGGCAAGGCAAATCGACTACCGGAAGTCTCGGAGATTGAAACGCTCTGGTTTGAGTTACAACGCGAAATGGTTGAATCCGGCCGAGTAGTCACACGCAGCCTGCCGGTAGTCGACGCCAATGGTGTTGAAGTAGAGCAGGATGTTACCAGGGTAGGCCTATTCAACGTGGTGGCGCAGGGCAAGTTCCTGCAGTATGTTCCCGAGACCGGGCGTCTCGTTGAATTTTCTCGTCAACCCGATGCCCGGTTTTTGCAGGGGCCACGAGCGCTTGCAAATGGCGACGAGGGGTACTTCCCCTTTGCGATCGATCCAGTCAGGGGTCAACTGCTAAGCATTCTTACACAGGCACCTAACCTTCGAGAGCGTGTCGATCAAGGCGGAGTGATCGGCTACCTGATCATCACCATAGGTGCGCTGGGCGTACTGCTAGCCGTATGGCGCTTTGCAAGTTTAGCTGCAGAGTCCCGGCGTATGCGTAAACAGCTGAAAGATCTTGCCAACCCAAGCGAAGATAATGCCCTTGGCCGAATCTTAATGTCCTACAAGGAGGAGGAAGGCCTGGATATCGAGGCGCTGGAACTCAAACTGGGGGAATCGGTACTGCGCGAAGTGCCAAAAATAAACCGTCACTTGCCACTGCTCAAAATCATTGCGGCCGTTGCGCCACTGATGGGCTTACTGGGTACAGTGACGGGCATGATCGTTACTTTCCAGGCCATTACCCTGTTTGGCGCGGGAGACCCACGCCTCATGGCAGGTGGTATTTCGCAGGCGCTGATTACCACGGTACTGGGCCTCAGTGTAGCCATTCCGGTTCTACTGCTACATAACGTGGTGAATAGCCGTGCCAGGGCAATGACAGACGTCCTGCAGCAAGAGGCAGTAGCAGTAGTTGCTGCGCAGGCTGAACAAAGTCAGCAGGCCCAATCCAGATGATGGTATTTATCGACGCATGGTTGCCGTGGCTCGGTGATTTGCTGACACTGGGCGGAAATATTCTGGCGCTAATACTGTTTATGGCTTTTATCATGTGGACGCTTTTATGTGAGCGTCTCTACTACCTCTATTTTCTCTATCCGCAGCATGCCAAACGCGCCATTCAGCTTTGGTACGAGCGTAGCGACAAGACCTCCTGGTATGCGCAGCAGTACAAGAATCATCTGCGATTTCGGATCTCGGCGGAGCTTAAGCAAAACTATCCGCTGATTGGGATCATCATAAAGATCTGCCCATTGCTGGGACTACTTGGCACCGTGGTTGGGATGCTCGAGATCTTCGATGCGCTGGCAGCAACCGGCTCCAACAATCCACGCTCTATGGCGGCGGGTGTATCCAAGGCCACCGTGTCTACGCTCGCAGGTATGGTGGTTGCCATTTTCGGCATGCTCGTCGGTAAGTTCGCCGAACGACGAGCAATCGCGGAGCGTGAAGCACTACAGGCACGGTTCATCAATATTGGAGATGATTAATGCGCAATATACTGGTTACGCAGCCTGAAGAGGACGAGAGCACGATTGATATCACGCCTATGCTTGATGTCGTGTTTATCATGCTTATTTTCTTTATTGTCACTGCCACGTTTATCAAGGAGGCTGGCATCGATGTAGACAAACCCGCTGCCGCCACTGCCGTGATACAGGAGAAAGCCAGCATCCTGATTGCTATTGATGCAACCAACAACATCTGGATCAACCGACGACAGGTTGATATTCGCTCCGTGCGATCGATCATCGAACGACTGCATGCGGAAAACCCCAAAGGCACAGTAGTCATTCAGGCCGATCGCGAGTCCAAGAATGACTCACTGGTACAGGTAATGGACGCCTCGCGTCGCGCCGGTGTCTACGATATCGCTCTGGCTGCGAATGACAATTGAACCCAACACCCTTAGCGGGATAGATCGAGCGCTGGCAAGATCGCACGATCCTGCGCATTACATCCGCATGGTTGCTGCCATCGTAATCGGTGGGGCCTGCGCTCTTTTTCTGGCGTGGTTTATGCAGTACTTGATCAGTACTTCCGACCTCTCTCTTGACGATGCCTCGCGCGTGCAGATGCTGGACTTTGTGCGCGTCAAACGCGATGAGAATATCGAGCGCAAGGACCGCAAGCCACCCAAGCCAAAGCTGGAGGAAACCCCTGAAGTGCCACCTATGCAACAAAATGCGGACGCTGGCGGCCAGCAATTGACGGTATCCATGATGCCCGCAGACAGCGGAGTAAATATCGATCAGGGAGGCATAGGTTTCGGAGCCGGCGAAGGCGACTACCTGCCTATCGTGAAAGTCGCGCCCATCTATCCACGCCGCGCACTGGTCGCAGGCATTTTTGGCGAGTGCCTGGTCTCCTACACGGTAACAACGGCAGGAACTGTAAAAGATGTAGAGGTGGACAAAGAGCGTTGTACTCACTCGTTGTTCTACCGTCCGTCCATAGAGGCGGCAAAACGCTTCAAGTACAAACCACGGGTAATCGACGGAGTCGCCATCGAAGTAGAGGGTGTCTGGAATATGTTCTATTACCGAGAGGAGGTTCCCGGTCAGCAATGATTAAGCTGCGCACCCTGCTATTTTGCTCAATCTTGCTGTGCGCCTGCTCGGGCGCAATAGCCAAAGAGTCGGTACCTGGAATAAGTAAAAAAACTTACGACGCGATCACTGAAATACAGGTGAAGATTGACGCGGAGCAGTGGCAGCAGGTTCGCGATGACCTGGTGATCTTGCTGGAACGAAACATGAATGGCTACGAGAGAGCCCATGTACTGAATATGCTGGGCTATGCCTATTTTCAGGTGAATGACTACGAGAAAGCATTAAACAGCTATGTTGAGGCCCTGCAGCAGGATGGCCTGCCCGCCTCCCAGGTACGCTCTCTGCTCACCACTGCAAGCCAGGTAGCTTTAGCGGCCGGCAAATACTCCGAGGCAGAAAAGTTTGCCCTGCGTTTGTTGGCAGCAGAAGACGAGGCCCCACAACCACAAAGCCAGGTGATATTGGCGCAGGCGTATATGGGCATGGAAGACTATGCCAAAGCCGTACCGCCACTACAGAAAGCACTGCAGATGCAACGGGATACCGGCGCTAAACCGCGGGAAAACTGGATGCTGATGCTGTCTTCCGTGTACTACTCCCTCGAGGACTTCGCCAGCATGCGAGATGTGCTGTATGAAATGGTCACCCTGTATCCCAAGGAGAGGTATCTTATCAATCTGGCAGCGCTGCACGGACAGCTTGGCGACACCGACAAACAAATGGCGCTGATAGAAGCTCTTTTAGACGACCAGAAACTGGAAAAGAGCTATCACCTGATGAGCCTGGTCAATCTCTTTCTGGCAAAGGGGCTACCCTACAAAGCTGCGGATCTATTGAAAACAGAGATGGATAATGGCCGCATTGAAACCACTCGAGCACATCTGGAGATGCAGTCTCAGGCCTGGTACATGGCGGGAGAAGAAGACAAAGCCATCCCACCTCTGGCCGCCGCCGCAGCAATGTCAGACGATGGCGAGCTGTATCTGCGGGTAGCACGTTTGTATATGGACAATTATCAATGGCAGCCTGCCGAGAAGGCCGCACGCAAGGCAATTGAGAAGGGTGGGCTGCGCAATGAAGGAAATGCCTGGCTCGTGGTGGGAATGGCACTGGCTCGTGGCGACAAGCTGGCTGGGGCACGTTCGGCCTTTATAGAGGCGGCCAGTCACGAGCAAACTGAAAAATGGGCTCGCCAATGGTTAAGCTTCGTCGATAACGAACAGAAACGTATTGCAGCTTTAACACCCCGGTAGTTCTACTGACTCAAGAATTAACGTACCCTGCTATCTCTGTAAAATCACTCACCTGCAGATTGAGTACGATTAATTCATGCAACGCTTTGTTCTTTTTTCACTGATTATCCTGCTGTCAAACCCCATTCATGCCGCTGAATATGCACACATTCTGCCCATGCGCGAACGCGCTCAGTTAGTCGATGAGTTGCTGAATGACAAGCTGGTCAACACCCTGCCGGGGCTAATGCGCCGTGAAGGCATCGACATGTGGCTGGTTATCTCTCGTGAGTACAACGAGGATCCCGTTATCGAGACGCTGTTACCAGCTACATGGATGGCAGCCCGACGGCGTACCATTCTTGTAATGTATGACCCAGGTGGTGAAGAGCCATTACAGACGCTGGCAGTTGCACGTTACGCCGTGGGTGAACAGTTTGAGCAATCCTGGGATAAAGAGAAACAGCCTGATCAATGGGCCAGACTCGCGGAAATCATTACGGAGCGTCGTCCCAAAAAAATTGGTATTAACCAGTCGCAGCACTGGGGCCTGGCAGATGGCCTGGTTGCCACAGAACTTCAACTTCTACAAGACAACTTGCCCGCAGAGTATGTCGACAAGCTTGTATCTGCTGAATCCCTGGCGGTAGCCTGGCTGGAAACTCGTACGGCGCGCGAGATGCAGCTCTACCCGCATATTTGTCGGATCGCGCATGAACTGATTGCAGAAGCCTTCTCTGAGCGCGTCATACAGGCAGGTGTTACCACCACTGACGACGTGGCATGGTGGTTGCGGGAAAAGGTTCGAGAACTGAAACTGACCGTGTGGTTTCATCCCACGGTATCGATACAACGCCGTGACAGCGAGGCATTTGATCAGATAAAGGCTTTCTCCCAACGCAAGTCTGACAACGTGATTCTGCCCGGAGACCTGCTGCATGTTGATTTTGGTATTACCTATCTGCGCTTGAACACTGACACTCAACAGCACGCATATGTTCTGCGCCAAGGCGAAAGTGATGCTCCAGACTACCTCAAACAAGCTCTCGCTAATGCGAACAGGCTTCAGGATATCTTTACAGACAATTTTCGCGTAGGCGCCACTGGCAATGAGGTGTTGGCCAGATCTCGCGCAGACGCGATAAAGGAAGGTCTAAAGCCAACTATCTATACGCACCCATTGGGTTATCACGGCCATGCAGCGGGCCCCACAATTGGCATGTGGGACAGTCAGGATGGTGTGCCCGGCAGCGGTGACTATCCGCTGTACGCGGATACTGTGTTTTCTATTGAGCTAAATGCTGCCAGCCATATTGAGGA
>CALINF010000123.1 GCA_938045215.1 uncultured Halieaceae bacterium
GACTGGCGTTGGACCGTTGAAGTGAATCTCATGGGTGTGGTCTACGGTATTGAAAGCTTCCTACCGGGAATGCGCGATTCGGGCGAGTCTTGCCACATCGTCAACACTGCGTCCATGGCAGGGTTCATGGCAGCACCCGGCATGGGCTCCTACACTGCGACTAAATTTGCCGTAGTAGGCTACTCAGAGACACTGGAAGTGGAGCTGTCCGACTACCCTATTGGAGTGTCGGTACTGTGTCCTGCCTGGGTGAAAACGCGCATCAACGAAAGCCGCAGAAACCATCCAGACGGACAGGGGATGTCAGTTGAAGAGTCTGATCGCGCGCGCGAAATCACCGCATTGATTGAGAACGAGGGCATGGAACCCAGCGAAATCGCCGACCTGGTTGTGCGTGGCGTAGAGAACGATGAACTTTATCTGTTTTCCCATGCCGACTTCTGGCCACTGATGGAAAAGCGCCTGGAGAGGGTGAAAGCTGCCTATCCCAAGCCCTAGGGAAAACGCAGGAACTGAGCTTATAACGTCAATGTATCAGCGTCCGCCCGCTCGGCTCCTGTTTCCAGATACTATGGGTCGCATAAGCTGGCGATTGTTGGTGAGCCCCTGGTGCTGCAGGGGCGGTCTAACGATGGGGTGCTCTGGCTTAGGCTTGTAACCCGGGCGATGTGGGCCATAGTAATACCCAGAGCGTACGCCATACCCGGGAACAGGGGGGTAATACCCGTCGTATTCGGAGTTGGACTGCCCGCTGCCGGTTGACGTAACTGCGCTATTGCGAGCATTGAGTTCTTTCATTTCTGCGCGGTGTTTTTCTCGCTCGCGGCGGTCAGCCGCCATGCGATCTGTGGTCTCACGCATATCCTCTAATGCCTGCTGTTGCTCGCCAGTAGGCTGTGGATCCGGGACATTCACCTGTAGCTCTTGCGTTTCCTTGGCATCAGCAGGAGGCGAGTCTGAGAACGTCACATTGCCGTCCTCATCGACAGACTTATACACCGTTTGCCCCTGCGCCCATACCAACCCATACGTCCAGGTCAGGCACATCACCAACATCGCGCTAATTGTCTTCGCTTTCATTGGAGCCCTCCCAGAGCAAATCCTTCGGCCGATCCTCCAATTTTGAGTATAGACCAAAGGGGCCAATCAAGACCAAAACTGGGAGACCGATCAAGAGCCCAGCGCATATCCGCTAGTTTCCTATAAGCACTGTACGCGACAGCGAGGATTCGGGCGATGCGTGTATAGATACTCTAGCGTTCTGCCAAGTAAGAATAGCAAGGGGCGCTGTTGCACCCCTTGTCTCTGTGAAGATGATTCAAGATTTTCAGTTCAGCGAGGAAAAGTTCTTGCCCTCCTGCGCAAGACGCACCATCAGCGGTGACGGCTCCCAGCTGGCGTCCCCAGTCATCTCCTGATACTTACGCAGCGTGGTAATCACTTCATCCAGCCCGATACTATCGGCATAATGCATGGGGCCACCACGGTAGACCGGCCAACCATAGCCGTAAACCCAGGTAACATCGATGTCGCTGGCTCGGATGGCAATGCCCTCCTCCAGTATCTTCGCGCCTTCATTGATCATGGGGTAAATACATCGCTGCAGAATTTCTTCTTCCGAGATATCTCTCAACGTTTTACCTTGCTCTGCGGCAAATTCCCGAATCAGCTTTTCAACGACAGGCGACGGATTAGGATTGCGCTTCTCATCATAGTCGTAGAAACCCGCTCCGGTTTTCTGACCGCGACGATCCATCTCACAAAGTCTGTCACGAATGGTTTCACCCTTGGATGTCTCAGCACTCCAGCCAATATCAAGGCCAGCTAAGTCGCTCATCTGGAACGCGCCCATGGGCATGCCAAACTCAACCAGCACCTTGTCAACCTCATGCGGCATAGCGCCCTCTAGGATCAACTGGTTAGCCTGTGTCTGGCGCGGGAAAAGTATGCGATTACCCACGAAGCCCGGACACACACCCACGAGTACGGCCACTTTCTTAATGCGCTTGGCAAAGCTCATACAGGTTTTGATCACGTCTTTACCCGTTGCGTCTCCACGAACGATTTCCAATAACTTCATAACGTTGGCGGGGGAAAAGAAGTGCAGGCCGATTACCGATTCAGGACGCGACGTTGCCGAGGCAATCTCGTTAACGTCCAGCGCCGATGTGTTCGATGCCAGAATCGCTCCCGGTTTAGCGATCTTGTCGAGTCTGGAGAAAATGTCTTTCTTGAGATCCATGTTCTCAAAGACGGCTTCGATTATCAGATCGCAATCGGCAAGATCATCAACGCTGAGTGAGCCTGTTATCAGGCCACAGCGCGTTTCTACATCATCCTGACTGATGCGGCCCTTGGCGGCCGTATTTTCGTAGTTCTTGCGGATAATGCCCAGCCCTCTATCCAATGCGTCCTGCTTGGTTTCAACAATGGTCACCGGAATACCGACATTCGCCATATTCATTGAGATACCGCCACCCATGGTGCCCGCGCCGATAACACCAACCTTTTTGATAGGTATCTCAGGCGTGTCACGCGGCACATCAGGCACTTTGCCGGCCTGGCGTTCGGCAAAAAAGAAGTACTGCTGGGCTCGCGACTGGGGTCCACTCATCAATTCGCGAAACAGCTCGGCCTCCACGGCCATGCCTTCATCAAAAGGCAGGTTAACAGCCGCTTCAATACAGCGAATGTTGTACTCCGGCGCCAGGAAACCACGGGTTTTGCGCGCTATGCTCTTGCGAAAATCATCGAACAGGCTCGCATCGACCGCCAGCTTCGCGTCGCGGTCACGGACTCTCGACAGGGGGACGTTATCGGCAACCACTCGTCGCGCAAAACTGATGGCGCCCTCGCGCAGGTCACCCTCGACAATCTCATCAACCAAACCATCAGCATGCGCCTCGGCGGCGCCGATCTGGGCACCAGAGGTCATCATCGCCAACGCTTTGGCCGGACCCACCACACGCGGTAATCGCTGCGTACCACCGGCGCCTGGCAGCAGGCCCAGATTAACTTCCGGCAGGCCAAAACGCGCGCCGGTATCACTCACACGAAAATGACACACCAACGCGGTTTCCAGACCGCCGCCCAAAGCCGTGCCATGAATGGCGGCGATGATCGGCTTGCTGGCGTTCTCCATCAGTTCAAGCACCGGGTGCAGACCCGGCTCCTTGGGTGCACTGGCAAACTCAGTTATGTCGGCACCTGCAATGAATGTTCTACCGGCGCAGATCAGCACCATGGCTTTTACATCGTCGTTCGCCAGGCTCTGCTCCACTCCATCCTTGATGCCCTGGCGTACGCCCTGACTCAACGCGTTCACGGGTGGGTTGTTGATGGTAAGAACAGCGATGCCGTCCTCAATGCTCAGGTCGGCCATATCAGTTAATGCTGTCATGTGCGGGCTTCTCCGTTATTTGAAGGAATTGTGTCTATCAATTGCCTGGATAGATTGTATTGGTCAATTTGGCGAGGCACAGTATAGGTCGATTCAGCGCTCACGTAACTAGCAGGCTACACACGCCCAAGGATAATAGGCTACTATTTGAACAATACCTCTGACTCGAACAAACGATGCGAGCAAGAACCCACTAATCGAAAACTATCGGCAATTTATAAGAAACGGGAGTTGATAATGCACGATCTGGTAATACGTAATGGCTTACTTGTGGACGGTACAGGCGAACCGGCCTATAGCGGAGATATCGCGATCGATGGCGATCGAATCACCCGAGTGGGCACTGTAACAGACGCTGGCAAGCAGGAAATCGATGCCAAGGGACACGTGGTCGCTCCCGGCTTTGTGGATGTCCACACGCACTATGACGGTCAGGCCACCTGGGACCAGGAAATGGCCCCATCCAGCTGGCACGGTGTCACTACGGTTGTCATGGGCAACTGCGGTGTTGGTTTTGCACCTGCTGCTCCAGACAAGCACGACTGGCTGATTGGCCTCATGGAAGGTGTAGAGGACATTCCCGGTACCGCACTATCGGAAGGCTTGCCCTGGAACTGGGAGAGCTTCCCCGAGTACCTTGACGCGCTGGAGGAACTCCCCAGAACCGTTGATGTTGCGACCCATGTTCCCCACGGCCCGGTGAGAGCCTACGTTATGGGTGAGCGCGGAGCCCGTGATGAGAAGCCCACAGATGCAGAGATAGAGGCGATGTCACGCATTGTGGAAGACGGTTTGCGTGCTGGCGCGCTCGGTTTCTCCAGTTCACGTACTATCTTGCACCGCTCAATTGACGGCGAATTGGTACCAGGCACATCGGCGACCAAGGAAGAACTGATAGGCATAGGTCGAGCTATGGGCCGCGTCGGCTATGGCGTATTTGAAATTGCCTCCGATCTGGAGCCGGAGTGGAAGGAGTTTGAATGGATGGGCGCCTTGAGTCGGGAAACCGGACTGCCGGTCACCTTTGCCGCCCTGCAGTCGCTGGCTAAGGCCATACCTCTGGAGAAACAGATCGAGGAGATGGAAAAGCAAAACGCACAAGGCGCCAACATCGTGGCGCAACTCGCTTTGCGCGGTAATGGCATCGTTATGGCCTGGCGCGGCACGGTTCACCCCTTTGTGCGTCATCCCAGTTGGATGGCAATAGCTGAGCAGAGCTGGGAAGAGCAGTACGCAAAACTGCAGGACCCGGCTTTCAAGGCACAGCTGCTTAGCGAGACCAGTGAAATGCCCGAGCAGCCTGACCTGATCCCGATTATTACTATTGTCACCCAGGGCTGGCCTATGCAGTACCAGATGGACGATGGTTTCAATTACGAGCCACAGGCCGATGAAAGTATCGCTGCGCGTGCCCAGGCAGCCGGTGTTAGCGGCGCCGAGTACGTTTACGACCTGATGATGAGCGATGAGGGAAAAGGCTTTGTCTATCTACCGATCCTGAACTACGTCGATGGCAACCTCGACTTTCTGGAGCCACTGCAGCAACGAGAAGACACGGTGAACTCACTGTCTGATGGTGGCGCACACTGTGGCACTATTTGCGACGCTGCGTCGCCAACCTTCATGCTGGAGCACTGGGTGCGCGACCGCGCTCGTGGCAAGATCACGCTGGAGAATGCAATCAAGCGGCAGTGCCGCGACACCGCACGACTCTATGGACTCAACGATCGCGGCGTGCTCAAGCCCGGCTATCTGGCCGACATCAACGTGATTGATATGGACAACATCAAGCTGGGTAAACCGTGGCTGGCGTTTGACCTACCCGCCGGTGGCAAGCGCTTGCTACAAAAGGCGGTGGGTTACGACTACACGATCAAGTCAGGAGAGGTCACTTTCGAAAACGGTGTACTGCGTGATGCCCGCCCCGGCGGCCTGATTCGCGGCCCTCAAGAGGTTGAGGACATACAACTGGCAGGCTAGTCACTGCCGGTAAAACGCATCTAATACGCTGCCTTGCGGATCACCTGTGTCGTGATTCGTTAGCGCAGCAAAATGCGGCGCATCAACTCTCCTTACCCCAGACCCAGCACATCAACTCTGCGCTGCTCTGTTCACTCTTTTCCTAGCCATTCAATCAAAGGGAAGCGGCGATGCAGGACCCTCTTTTCATTCTATGCATCATTCTCCTGGCGGCAGCGTTGGCTGAATGGTTGTCAGGGAAAGCGTTTTTTCGCCACTTCGGCGGTGCACTGATCGTGATCGTCATTGTCGCGGTTCTGGCGAACATCGGCGTGGTACCCACATTCGCCAATGCCCCGCCAGTGTATGGCCACTTGCTGAGCGTCGGCGCACCTGTCTCTATTTTTCTGCTACTACTTAATATTCACTTGCCGGCATTGGCCAAAGCGGGCGGTCCCATGCTACTGGCTTTTGGTTTGGGGGGCGTTGGCACAGTGGTAGGCGTAACTGTGAGTGCCTGGATAACAGGCTCATCGCAATGGCTGGGTGAATTCGCCGCGCCCTTTACCGGCATGTTTGTCGCCACGTATACCGGTGGTGGCGCTAATTTTAACGCGCTGGCGCTCCACTACAACGTGATGGAACAGGGAGTTCTCTTTGCTGGCGCAAATGCGGTAGACAACCTGGTGACTGCGATCTGGATGGGGTCGCTACTGGTGTTGCCGGCTATCCTGCGTCGGCTGGCTCCAAATCGTACGCCCCATAAAACCTTCGACGCGAAGGAGGATGATGCTAACCCTGATCGTACTGAACCGCGACCCAGCCTGTTCAGCCTCTCGGTATTACTGGCAATGGCCTTGTCGGCGCACTGGCTGTCGCTGATGCTGGCGCAGCTGATATCTGGTCTGGGCATGAATGTACCGTCCGTGCTGATACTGACAACAATTGCGCTAGTGGCCGCACAGTTTCGCTGGGTGCGTCAATTGGAGGGCGCGCAAATGCTTGGCACCTATGGCGCTTATCTGTTTCTGGCCGTGATCGGTGCGTTTTGTGACCTTTCCGCCCTTGCCGGCCTGGGCACACTTGGCTTGCAGCTGCTGGCCTTTGTCGGGCTGGCTGTCGCCATTCATGGCGCTGTGGTTTTTGGTATCGGGCTTGCAACCAAAATGGACCCCGATCTGCTGGCTGTGGCATCGACTGCCAACGTCGGTGGCGCCACCACAGTTATGCCACTGGCCCGCAGTCTGGGCCGTAACGAGCTGTTGCTTCCCGGCATTCTGGTGGGCAGCCTCGGTAATGCGCTGGGCACCTATCTGGGGTTTGCCATTGTCAGCTTGATGAGTTAACTGAAAGCCACTCCAGCGCGCGCACCAGAGTCGGATTGTAAGACCATGGCTGGCTCAAAGCGGACAAAACTAACCGGGAAAATAGACGACTGCCTTAGCATTAGTCCTGAAAAAGCGGGCGCATGCGGCGATCCAACCAATCCAATAAAAGTTGATTGGTCTCTGCCGGACGCTCCTGCTGAATCCAGTGACCACACGACAGCGTGTGCTCTTCCAGGTCGTGCACGAACTCGCCCATAAACGGGTTAGGCGGAACGAGGTCGTACTCGCCATAAATCATCATGGCAGGTTGGATCACCTGCTGACTGAGTCCCTCGGTGGTTTCCCAATTGCGGGTGAAGTTGCAATACCAATTGCAGGGGCCGCGGAAACCGCCTTTTTTGAAGGCATCTACAAATACGGCGAACTCCGCCTCACTCATAATCAACTCACCCTGAGCACTCTGACGTTGCGCTATGTCAATGATATTGCGGCCGGAAGCGCCCATGTCGCCTGCCGTATCCCGCCAGATATCTGCCGTGTACATATTGCGCAGAAAGCCTTCAACATTGTTGTCAAAGGCCGCCACCGCAACACCTGGTTGGCGGTTGAAGTGCACGATGTAGTGCTGGGGGCCAAACTTTTCTTCCATGCGCGCCACCGGGTCAACCGTACGCGGCGCAAAGGGCACCGAGAGATTAGCTACGCCTGCGACTCTGTGTGGGTGTAACAGGGCGTGTTGCCAAACCATAATGGCACCCCAGTCATGACCCACGTATACCGCGCGTTCAATATCAAGAGCGTCAAGGAGAGCAACATGATCTGCGCATAGATGATGAATATCATAGGCTTCTACAGGCTCTGGCTTATCAGAGTCGCCATAACCTCTCTGATCAGGCATGATCACTCTGTACCCCGCCGCGACCAGCGGCTCTACCTGATACCGCCAGGAATAGGCCAGTTCAGGCCAGCCATGCGCCAATACCACGGGTATGCCAGAGCCAGCCTCGTGCACTACAAGCTCAATGCCATTAACTCTGATTTTCCGTCCCGCTGGAAATGCCATACGCTATGACCTGCCGTTACTCGTTATGGGGTATCAGTGCTGCTCATCCACCAAAACCCCTGGTTCTGTTAGCGATTGATGGCCGGGATGCACCTCGATGACAGGCACGCGATTGCCCAGATCTTTCAACATTGCCAGGCTCTGCGCAGACTGCGGAATGTCTGCAGAAAAGGTGCCCGGCTCCACACCGTTCTCCCAACCCCAGCGCGTATGCGTGGCATCGCCAATCATCAGTTGTGGGCCATTCGTGGTCATGGCGAGATAGGCTGTTGAACCCGGCGTATGACCGGGGCTATGGATTGCATAGAAAGAGCCATCACCGAACACATCCAACGCCTGCGCTTGCCCATACTGCCATTCCCGTAATTGCCCCTGAACACCGAGTAATCGATCGGTAGTACCCTGGGTAAACAGGTTTAGTGCCCCACTCAAACGTGCGTCACCGGGACCGATGTACACTGGCGTCGCTGCTGGCAAATCGGTGAGCCCCATAATGTGATCAATGTGTATATGGGTAAGAAAGACGCCGTTAACGCCACCCAGTGATTCTGACAGTTCGCTCGTACTTTTGCGTAATACCAAGGCCTGCGTATTCATCCCCATCTTCACGATTGCCGACAAATCATCATTTTCAGCGGGCAAGCGAAAACGCTCAGAAATTCCCGAATCTATCAGGAACGTACCCTGGTTCGGGTGTCTGATGGAGTAGCTGTAGATATCGATAGGCTCATCCCGATCGGTGATGCCCGCCGCTACCGCTTTTGGGTGTTCCAGATTCAGCAGGCCCGACAGGGGCACCGACCAGGTCGCCACAAGGTGCTTTTCAAACACCAACGGACCATTCCCCACACTTTTTGTCATCGCTTCTATCGAGACGGGTTCGCCGAGCGTGGCAGGTACTGTTGCAACAGAGCTTGCATCGCAGGCTATAAGGGCCGCACTCATGCATATAAGCAGACCCAACCGTGCCACCACTTTCGCCATTACCGTCTCCAGCTTCCAAAATCACGAAGCCTCATGGTATCGGCTCACTCGCTAATGTAAACCGACTGCGTAGTGCAAACAGACTATGCAGGATGACCAGAAATAGGTCTCGATTGACATGCATTGCAGGTTGATCTATTCGATACTAGGCAAACGATCACTTTCAAGCGAGTTCATCATGATATTGACTGACAGTTACTATTGCGGAGAAGCCTCCTCACAGATCATCTACAAAACCATCGGTGAGGTACTGGCGCAGACAGTTGAGCGTTATCCCGACAACGAGGCGTTGGTTGTAACGCACCAGGGTATTCGCTGGACCTACCGCGAATTCAAGCAACAAATTGATCGGCTCGCGACAGGGTTGCTGAAACTGGGTATTGAGCCCGGCGATCGGGTAGGCATCTGGGGACCCAACAGCTTTGAATGGGTGATGGTTCAATATGCCACCGCACAGATCGGCGCAATCATGGTCTGCATCAACCCGGCGTACCGACTGCATGAACTGGAGTTCGCACTGAACAAGGTGGAGTGCAAAGCACTGGTGACCGCAGACAAGTTCAAAACCAGCGAGTATCTGGCAATGCTCCAAAATCTGGCGCCTGAGCTTATTCGTTGCGCACCGGGAGACCTGCAGTCCAACAAGCTACCCCATTTAAGCACTGTGATTCGTATGGGAGATGACTCAACGGCGGGCATGTTCAACTTCGCTGACGTGTGCGCCATGGGAGGAGATGCTCAGCTGCAACAAATGCAGGCGCTGGCGCGCGAGCTGCGACCCGATGATGCGATCAATATACAGTTCACCAGCGGCACCACCGGCTCTCCCAAAGGCGCTACGCTCACCCATTGCAACATCCTCAACAATGGTTATCTGTGCGGAAACTCCATGGGATTTACTGACCAGGACAGGCTCTGTATTCCTGTACCGCTATACCACTGCTTTGGCATGGTCATGGGTAATCTGGCGTGCCTCACGCATGGCGCTACCGCAGTATATCCAAACGATGGCTTCGACCCGGTCCTCACGTTGCAAGCCGTGCAGGACGAGCGGTGCAGCGCGCTGCACGGCGTGCCCACGATGTTCATTACCGAATTGGACCATCCGCAGTTCGGAGATTTCGATCTATCGTCGCTGCGCACGGGTATCATGGCTGGAGCGCCCTGCCCCATTGAGGTAATGAAACGGGTATTGTCGGATATGAACATGAAAGATGTATTGATCGCCTACGGGCAGACTGAAACCAGCCCGGTTAACCACATCACGTTGTCGAACGACTCTCTGGCTAAGCGCACAGAGACCGTAGGGCGTGCCGTACCCTGGGTTGAAATCAAGATTACCGATGAAGACAACCGCGTGGTACCCGTGGGAGAAAAAGGTGAGATCTGCGCCAGAGGGTATTCTGTAATGCAGGGGTACTGGAATGATGAGGAGCGTACCCGCGAAACTATCGATGCTGCCAATTGGCTACATTCAGGCGATCTGGGTGTCATGGACGATGAAGGCTATGTGCAGGTGGTGGGCCGTATCAAGGACATGATCATCCGCGGCGGCGAAAACGTCTACCCCAGAGAGGTCGAGGAGTTCCTCTACACCAACCCCAATATCGCCGAAGTGCAGGTGTTTGGTATACCCGACAGCAAAATGGGCGAAGAGGTATGCGCCTGGATACAGCTGCATCCGGGCAAGTCGATGACAGAGGAAGAGCTAAAGGATTTCTGCCAGGGCCAGATCACCCACTTCAAGATTCCGCGCCACGTGCGGTTTGTCAGTGAATTTCCCATGACAGTCACAGGAAAGATCCAGAAGTTTATTATGCGAGACGAAATGGAGAAAGAACTGGGCTAAGGCTTGGTCTGATCAGGATACCCGAAGCAGGCGTTACCCGGGACAACCCTCATTATCGGATAGCTGCCAATGGGATCGTCAGTGAAAAGGGATAAGATGTTAACGCCAATACTGTTTTGAACCGCTGTGTTGTGGCACCATAGGCCCCCTCTTCATTACCAGACCAGTGAGATGGAATTCAACAGCTCTTCGAACAGCGAAATTATCTCTAGCGCACCTATAAGCATACCCTCCAGGACTGTTGACGCCTGAATGCGCGACTACTTCATCAGGCGCCTTCTCCTTATCATCCCAACCCTGTTGGGTATCACTATTATTGTATTTGCTGTCACCCGACTAGTGCCCGGTGGCCCGTTGGAACGGGCAATCATGGAAGCCCAGCAAATGGATGCCTCAGGGAACGTCTCCAGTCAGGCCGCCGGCCAGGGTATGGCGATA
>CALINF010000124.1 GCA_938045215.1 uncultured Halieaceae bacterium
TTGCAGATAACACAGACATTCAATCCTACCGC
Organism: uncultured Halieaceae bacterium; assembly: GCA_938045215.1. GTDB lineage: Bacteria > Pseudomonadota > Gammaproteobacteria > Pseudomonadales > Halieaceae > CALINF01. Next base: position 33 of record CALINF010000124.1, read on the forward strand.
CGATGGGCTCACTAAAGCGACCCGAGCACAGATCACGCCCTCTTCTTCCAGCGCTTGAATACGGCGCGATACAGAGGAGGTGGAACTGCCGATGCGATCGGCTATCTCCTGATGAGTGAGGCGGCTGTCGCGCTGCAGCAGCGAGAGAATCTGGCGATCGATGCGGTCAAAGTTCATGCTGGCTCCTCCATCTCAACCAGGCGCGTCTCCAGCTTTTCAATCATGCCAAACAGCGACTGCCGTTCCGTGGCGGTCAGGGGTTGCAGAAGCTGCTCCTCCCACTGCAGTGCTTCGGCCGCTATGCGACCATATAAACGCCGTCCCACTGCAGACAGGCACAACAATGCGGCACGACTATCGGTCTCGCATGGCTTGCGCTCCAAAAGGTCTCGGGATCGCAGGCTTGCCACTGCTCGCGACACGCGAACCTTGTCCATATTGGTTGCTCGTCCAATCTGATTGGCCTGCATTTCACCGCCGTCCCCAAGTGTTGCAAGGATTCGCCACTGCGCAATAGTCACCCCAAAGCGCTCCACGTAAATGCGTGACAGTGAGAAACTGATCTGCTCCGCCAGATTGTTACAGCGGTATGGCAGGAACTGCGCCAGTTTGAGTCTCTTGGTCATGCGGGGTGTCCGATCGGGTCCAGAAGGGTCAGTATACGCAGCTGGACAAATGGTTCCATCTGTAACCAGATTCACCTAGACTCAGCCTGCCACTGCCAAAGCCCTGGAGCGTGAACAGATATGAAGTACTACTCCTACTTTCGCTCTTCTGCCGCCTACCGGGTGCGTATTGCCCTGAATTTAAAGGGTGTTGACTACGAGCAGGTACCGGTCAATCTGGCGAAGGCCCAACAGCAGGCGCAGGCCTATCTCTCACGCAATCCGCAGGGCCTGGTGCCGGCACTGGAGCTTGCAGACGGCACGGTCCTCAGTCAGTCCATAGCGATTCTGGAATGGCTGGAAGACACCTATCCGACGCCTGCGCTATACCCTGCTGATGCAACAAAGCGGGCATTGATGCGCAGCTTCTGCCTTAACATTGCCTGTGATGTACATCCGCTGAACAACCTCAGCGTGCTCACTTATCTGAGAGACGTGCTTGGCGCCGACCCGCAGCAGGTTGCCGCATGGTACAGCCACTGGGTTTACCGCGTTTTCGATGCCGCCGAGCAACAGGTTGCGACGGGCACCGGCAAATTCTGTTTTGGCGAGGCACCCTCCATGGCCGATTGCCTGCTCATTCCACAGATGTACAACGCCCTGCGGTTTGAGGTGGATGTAACGGCTTACCCGACCCTCTCAGCAATCTATACCCATTGCACTGCGTTGCCAGCGTTTGAGGCGGCAGACCCTGCCAGGCAGGCTGACAACCCCGATCAGGCGTCCTGATCGCAACAACCCTAGTTAACACCCATGCGATAATCCAGCGGAGGCTCGCGATCGCCAAGTAAAGCCTCGTATTCAAAGTCGGCGCCACGTCGCTCTTCAAACTCGCGTCGGGCGGCCGCAATCACAGCGGGTTGTTCAAACAGTTCTGCAGCAGATATTGCCATGGTTTTGGCTGCCACGATCATCCCTTTGGCGCCGATAGAAGTGCCACCTGCGGCGATCGCCTGCCAGGTGTGTGGCGACGTGCCCGGCACCCAGGTTGCTGTCCTGATCTCGGCCGTAGGCACCTGCCAGCTCACATCTCCCACGTCAGTCGAGCCCATGCTGAGCTCTTGTGCAAAGGGTTGAATCTTGCTTTCCATACCCAGCAGTGGGCTCTCCAGGTTCAATGTGGGGGTAATCTCCTGCGCAAACGCCTGCTCCGCCGGGCTATAGCTGACTCCGCCCACCTGCTCAAGGTTTCTGTGCAGCAGTTGCGACAACGTCGCATTGGGCAACAGGCTGTGATTGCCGTGAATCACTTCTGCTTCTACCTGCGTACCCGTTCCCAGTGCGGCGGCCTCCGCCGTTGCCAGTACACGGCGCCAGAGCGTTTTGAGCGTTTCAGCCTGAGGGTGCCGCACGTAGTAGAATACCTCGGCAAAATCGGGCACCACATTGGGCGCCGAGCCGCCGCTGGTGATCACGTAATGCATACGCGTTTCCTGAGGCACATGCTCGCGCAACAGGTTCACCATGAAATTCATTGCCTCCACACCGTCCAGTGCGGAGCGACCACGCTCAGGCGCGACTGCCGCGTGGGAAGAGACTCCAGTAAAACGGAACTTGGCAGATTTATTCGCCAGGGTACTCAGAGTGTTCGCCGTATTGCGATCGTATGGATGCCACACCAACACAGAGTCGACATCATCGAACAAGCCCGCGCGCACCATATACACCTTGCCCGAGCCGCCCTCTTCTGCCGGTGTGCCATATAGTCTTATCGTGCCGGTAACGTCATGCTCGGCCATCCACTGCTTTACAGCCACAGCGGCGGCGACGGAGCCCGCACCAAACAGGTGGTGCCCGCAGGCATGGCCCGAATTTTTACCTTCACGGATTTCACGCTGTGGCGAGTTCGTCTGGGAGATACCGGGCAATGCATCGAACTCTGCCAGCAGCGCTATCACCGGCTCGCCTGACCCGTAGCTTGCTATAAAGGCCGTGGGGATCTCAGCCACACCGGCCTCAACATCAAACCCCTCCTGAACAAGCGTTTGCTGTAGCAAAGCAGAGCTTTCCTGTTCTTGATAGCCCAACTCAGCGTAATCCCAGATCTGTTGAGCCAGGCCAGCGTAGGCATCAGCTGAGCTATCAAGGTAGTCCAGTATGGATTCGCGGGGAGCAGCAGTAAGCAGTTGGGAGCAAAAAAGCGTTGTAAGCAGTACAGCAGAGCGAGCAAATGGCATAGCGAGAGTCCAAAGGTAGCTTTTATGTCATGCGCACTTGACCATCACCTTCAGCGGAAAACTCGAGACGCTTCACGACGCCCGCGCTGGGCCATTGCGGCCTCTCCTCATCACAACCACCGGTATGAATACCATATGGTCGA
>CALINF010000125.1 GCA_938045215.1 uncultured Halieaceae bacterium
TTTAAAGTGACTTCTGAACAGCATCCGGGAATAAAGTAAATTCTGGAAAGATGCTCTAACCGATTGATATTATGATTTATTTGGAAAAAAAATGGGTCCCAAAAGGGACCCAATAAGACCATTAGGAGTGAAACATAAAGGAATTACTTCCTTAAAGGAGCACTGGGTATGCCCCGCAACCACCCAAAAAATCTAGGGGATAGGTAGTTACATCCTTAGTATCGCTCAATATTGGTACTTTTCCATACGGGTCCGGCACTATTTTTAGTCTATTTAGCAATAAAGAAATTACTTTAAGTTGGGTTTGAGGAATAACGTGACGGTAAACGGCCCTGACTTGACAACACATACCTCTGGCGAAGCGGTCTTTCTAGCCGGCGTCATCGAGGGCTTCTACGGCCGCGGCTGGCCCGCGCATCTGCGTCGTGAATACGCCAGTTATCTCTCCGACCTCGGGCTGAACAGTTACTTGTATTGTCCCAAAGAGGACCCTTTTTTGCGCAAACGCTGGCAGGAGGATTGGCCCGCCAATGCGTGGGCCGAGCTACAGGCGTTGGCACGCACCTATGCACGTTCCGGCGTGCAGTTTGGTGTGGGTTTGTCACCATTTGCCCTGTATCAATCTTACGGCACTGCCGAGCGCACATTGCTCCAGCGCAAAATAGAGCGACTCAATGAGTTGAACCTGCCATTGCTGGCAATCTTGTTCGACGATATGCCAGGTGACATGCCTGATCTGGCGGCACGTCAGTTGGAGATTATGCACGACATCGCCTCTTGGAGTAGTGCCTCGCGTCTGCTGATGTGTCCTACCTATTATTCCTACGATCCGGTGCTGGAGACCTTTTTTGGCGCCAGGCCACACAGCTACTGGGAGGAGTTGGGGCTCGGCCTGGATGCCGACGTCGACGTGTTCTGGACGGGAAACCGCGTTTGCTCAGAGTCGGTGTGCGCAGACGATGTTACTGCGATCAACGAAAGCTTTGGGCGCAATGTTGTCTTGTGGGACAACTATCCGGTTAATGATGGTGCGGTGCGTTCGCGTCATTTGTATCTCGATCCCTTGTCGCGGCGCCAATCACTGTCTAGCGCCGTACTGTCGGGCCATTTCTGTAATCCCATGAATCAGGGTGTTCTGTCTCTGCCAGCACTTACGGGGCTGGCTGCTCTGTACGGTGGGCCACAGCAATCAGAGCTTCAGGATTGGCTTGTCCATACGCTCGGTAGTGAGGTGTGGCGAGAACTACAGGCTGATCAGAGGGAGTTTAAGGAGGTGGGTCTGGATGGTATGGATGAGCAGCGACGCCACTTGCTGGCAAATAAATACGCGTCTATACAAGGCCCGGCAGCGGCTGAGACCGCTGGCTGGCTGCGCGGAGAGTATGTCTTTGATCCCGCGTGTTTGACAGATTGAAAACAGCATGAGCCTACTACCTGCGCAGCCAAGCCGTCTGTCTGGCCTCAATGCCAGGCAGGGTGATCCTTTGTCTGTGCTGCGTGAATGTCCCCCACGTGTTGGTGAAATGTTGGCGGTTGAGTTTCAGCTCGCAGCCTACTGGCTGGATGAGGCTACATCGATCACGCTGGTAGCGCTGTACCATCAAACCGGCTCTGGCATGCGGCTGGCGGTCACTGATCAGCGACTAACCTTGGCAGAGGTATCTGTGGAGGCGCAGTTTGCAGCGTGGGCCCGGCAGGGTAACTGCGCGATTGTTGAAGTGGGCGCTGTCTTGCCGCTAGTGCCTGTGTCTATCCCCAAGCCCTGGGGGCGCGAAATCTGGTATTCGGGTATCGAGCAGCGGGGTATTTGTGGGGTAGGTTCTTCTGCACTTTCTGGCCCCGCTGAACCCTCTATATCTGCAACAGACTTCACGCCCATTCCCTGGCTGCAGGCGGCGATGCCTGGCGCAGCGCTGGGTGGTCCCGGTGATCTTGTATTGCTGAAGATACTTGACCCGGCGCCCGAGCCCGTCATCGGTGATCTGTATTTCGAGCTGCACCAGCGCAAGCGCGAAATGTATGTAGTGACCCATGTTGATGCGCAAGCCTGGCCAGATGGTGTTGGCTATATTCGCTATGGCTTTGACCCGGACAAGATTGCCGCAGCAGGGTCGCCGGAGGCGTTCAGGGAGCAATACCTCGACGCTGTGCGGGCTTATGAGCGCACCCGGCGCACGCTCGATGCATTGCGCGCCCCACCAGATGAGTCGCTACTCGAGCGTGAGCGATCCGAGCGCGAGCATATGGACAGTTTTTGCGCCCTCAAGCCACTGCGAGTAGGCGACGTGGTTCGTGTGCCGCTGCGGCTGCCGCATTCGCTGTTGCACGGTGTGCGCACGATCGAGTTTCAAACGCCCGTGTACGAACGGATGATTCTGTCCTTCGCACAGCGGGTCCTTACGCAGCAGCACTGGGATACCGAGGCTGCGCTGGCAACCGCGCTGTTGCGACCTCCAGTGGAAGAGCCTGTAGAGGTGGTCGTTGAGAAGGCGGGTGTGTTGGTTCAGCGACTAGTCGACTTTGATCAGTTCTCGGTGCAGCGCTTTAGTCTGGAAGCAGGCAGCTCGTTGTCTTTACCGGCCTCGTCGGCTGTGCGCGTCGGTATGGTCGTTACCGGGCAGGTATCTGTGGGCGGTCAGGTTGTGGGTGCTGAGGAGGCCATATTGGTGCCGTGTGGAGAAGTGCAAAATACGGTGCTTGAAGCGTCAAAAACGGACGCTGTTTTCCTGTTGGCGATCCCTGTGCACTGAGCAGTTGAACCGCTTGTAGCTTTGTGGCAGAATCTGCGCCCTTATGACAGCCCTGTTTGCTGGTTTTACATCGCGTTAAGTGCCATAAAATCAACTGCTTAAGCAAATTAAGTAAGAGATTTTCTAGGCCTTTTCGAGCGCTGGAATGGGGCATATCAGCTACGCGGAAGTGGCGAAATTGGTATACGCGCTGGATTTAGGTTCCAGTGCCGCAAGGCGTGAGAGTTCGAGTCTCTCCTTCCGCACCATATTCTCGACCGGGCGCATAAGTGCTTCGGTCTCTGTAATCAAGGGCACAGATGAATGTGCCCGCACCGAATTGTATTGCGAGGAAATACCATGCAGGTTTCAATCGAAACGACTTCAGGTCTGGAGCGTCGTCTGACTGTGGGCGTGCCCGCTGATCGTGTAGATCAGCAAGTGGACGCGCGTCTGCTCAAAGCAGCAAAGGATGTGCGCCTGCCGGGTTTCCGTCCAGGCAAGGTGCCTATGAAGGTCATGCGCCAACGATTTGGTGCTGGCGTTCGTCAGGAGGTGCTGGGTGAGGTGATGAGCCAGTCTTTTCAGGAAGCAGTGATGCAGGAAAATCTGCGACCGGCGGGTCAGCCCCAGATTGAACCGCGCAACCTTGATGCCGGCAAAGATCTGGAATACGTCGCAATCTTTGAGGTGTTTCCTGACGTTGATGTGGTCGAAATTACCGACTACACAGTGGAGCGACCTGCAGCGGAAGTTACGCAGGAAGATGTAGACAATATTATCGACGTGTTCCGCAAGCAGCAGGGCAGCATGGAAGTGGTCGAGCGACCCGCAGCAGAAGGCGACACAGTCAATATCGATTTCGCTGGTACTCGCGACGGTGAGGCGTTTGAAGGCGGCAGCGGTGAGGGAACCGATCTTGAACTGGGCTCAGGTCGTATGATTCCCGGTTTTGAGGACGGTATTGTTGGCATGAGTGCCGGCGACGAGAAGACACTGGCGTTGACGTTCCCAGAGGACTACCACAGTGAAGAGCTCCAGGGTGCCGAAGTTGAGTTCAAGGTTACTGTTAACAGTGTGAGCGAACAGCAATTGGCCCCTCTCGATGAGAAGCTGTTTGCCAGCTACGGCGTGGAAGAGGGTGGCGAAGAGCAATTCCGTAAGGAAGTGGCCGAGAATATGGCCAGAGAACTTAAAAATGCTGTGCAGGCCAAGGTTAAGCAGCAGGTGATGGACGCGGTGATCGCTGCCCATGAGTCACTGGAGATTCCCAAGTCGCTGATCTCACAGGAAATCAACGCGATGCGTGAGCAAATGTTCCAGCAGTTTGGTGGAGCGGGTGCCCAGAATATGGATCTGAACTCACTGCTGCCCGATGACATGTTTACCGAGAACGCCGAGCGCCGCGTGAAACTGGGCCTGGTGCTGTCAGAATTGATCCAGAAGTTGGAATTGAAGGCAGACGCCGATAAAGTACGTGAGACTATCGAAGAGCTTGCGTCTACTTACCAGGAGCCTGAAGAGGTTATTAACTGGTATTACTCAAACCAGGAGCAGCTTTCATCCGTAGAATCTAAAGTTCTAGAGGATCAGGTGGTTGAAAAACTGCTCGACAATGCCAACATAGAAGACAAGGCGTGCAGTTATCAGGAGGCCATTGGCCAAGCGCAAGAGTCTGCCTGATATACCGTGTGCCGCCCGGACGCTGCCCAAGGCAGCGTCTGACATTTTATCGATAATTATAGGGACGGTACTCAATGCCACACGAGTTGGACGGCTATAACAAGAACACCATACATAATCTGGGTCTGATTCCCATGGTTGTGGAGCAAACCTCTCGCGGGGAGCGCTCTTACGACATTTACTCTCGTTTGCTCAAAGAACGGGTGATCTTCGCAGTGGGCCCGGTCGAGGACCATATGGCGAATCTGATCGTCGCGCAGTTGCTGTTCCTTGAATCAGAGAACCCGGACAAGGACATCCACCTTTACATCAACTCTCCGGGTGGGTCAGTGACGGCGGGGCTGTCGATCTACGATACCATGCAGTTTATCAAGCCTGACGTGTCTACCATGTGTGTGGGTCAAGCGGCGTCGATGGGTGCTTTCCTGTTGAGCGGCGGTGCCAAGGGCAAACGTTATTGCCTACCCAATGCCCGCACCATGATCCACCAACCCAGCGGCGGTGCCCAGGGACAGGCGACAGACATCGATATTCAAGCGAAAGAGATATTGATTATCCGCCAGCGCCTGAACGAATTGATGGCAGAGCATACCGGGCAACCACTCGACGTTATCGAGCGCGACACAGAGCGTGATCGCTTCATGAACGCTGATCAAAGCAAGGATTATGGCCTGATTGACGAAGTTGTGGGCATACGCAGTGCTACGACCAAGGCGGTAGACTAGGCCGATTGGGCCCAAATGGCGGTAAAACCAACTTCCGAAAGTTGCGGAATACTTGCAAATACCGCCAAAAAACATCATCTTAGGGTCGTGCGTAACGCAGCTTTACCAGCAACGCCACGGCGCTGACAAAGGGACATTGAATGACTGACGAAACCACCACATCTGGCGACGATGGCGGGAAGCTGCTTTACTGCTCGTTCTGTGGCAAAAGCCAACATGAAGTACGCAAACTGATCGCCGGCCCTTCGGTGTTCATCTGCGATGAATGTGTCGACCTGTGCAACGACATCATTCGCGAGGAAGTCCAGGAAAGTAACAGCGAAAAATCCCAGGACAGCCTGCCCACACCCCGCGAGATAAAGGAAATTCTTGACGAGTACGTGATCGGCCAGAAGCGTGCCAAGAAGGTACTGTCTGTTGCCGTTTACAACCACTACAAGCGCTTGCGCTACGACAAGGGTCGTGGTGAAGAGGTAGAACTGGGTAAGAGTAATATCCTGTTGGTGGGTCCTACCGGCTCGGGTAAGACGCTGCTGGCGGAAACGCTGGCTCGCCTGCTCGATGTACCATTTACGATTGCCGACGCCACCACGCTGACAGAAGCCGGTTATGTGGGTGAGGACGTCGAGAACATCATCCAGAAGCTGCTGCAGAAATGCGATTACGATGTCGACAAGGCCCAGGTGGGTATTGTCTATATCGATGAGATCGACAAGATTTCGCGCAAGTCAGATAATCCGTCTATTACTCGCGATGTATCGGGTGAGGGCGTTCAGCAAGCGCTGTTAAAGCTGATTGAGGGTACTGTCGCCTCGGTACCTCCACAGGGCGGACGCAAACATCCTCAGCAGGAGTTTCTGCAGGTGGATACCTCCAACATTCTGTTTATCTGTGGCGGTGCGTTTGCGGGATTGGATAAAGTGATTCGCAACCGTTCGGAAAAAGGTGGCATAGGATTCAATGCCGAGGTCAAGAGCAAGGACGAGGCCCGAAATGTGGGTGAGTTGCTGTTTGATCTGGAGCCTGACGATCTGGTGCAGTACGGCCTGATTCCTGAATTCGTGGGTCGACTGCCGGTGATCGCTACGCTTGAAGAGCTGGATATCGACGCATTGGTGCAGATTCTTACCGAGCCCAAGAACTCGCTGACCAAACAGTACAGTAAGCTGTTTGAGATGGAGGGAGTGGAAGTTGATTTTCGCGAGGATGGCTTGCGTGCGGTCGCCGAGAAGGCGATGGAACGCAAGACCGGCGCCCGTGGATTGCGCTCTATCTTGGAGGGTGTGTTACTC
>CALINF010000126.1 GCA_938045215.1 uncultured Halieaceae bacterium
ACACGCTTCAACCAGAATTTTTGACACGGGCTGTCCGTTCTCATCAGTCTGGTAGGTAACCAGATTCTTGCCCAGCCATTGAGACGCAAAATCGAGGATCTCATCCTTGGTCTTGACCAGCTTTACGCCGCCGGCTTTGCCTCTGCCACCTGCGTGCACCTGAGCCTTCACGACCCACATGTCACCACCAATCAGATCAGCCGCCTCAACCGCTTCGTGTGGGGTGTCTACGGCGTATCCTTTGGATACCGGCAGACCGTACTCGGCAAACAATTGCTTGCCCTGATACTCATGAAGATTCATGTTCTGTCCCGTTTATTCTTTTGTTTAGTGTCATCCAACCGATGCAATGTCCTGCGCCGATCAGCCTATCAACTCAAATTTCGGAGGCGATTGTCGTTTATTGCCTGCGTTCGAGCAAATTCTATTTTCGCTTCTTACGATTAGCGACATGAATTGCGTGGCCATCAACGGCAAGAGCCGCCTCGTGCACTGCCTCTGACAACGTCGGGTGCCCAAATACCATAAGAGCAAGATCTTCCGCGCTGGAGCCAAACTCCATTGCGATGGCAACCTGCTGCACCAGATCTGCAGCGGAGGGGCCAACGATATGACAGCCCAGAATACGGTCTGTCTTGGCGTCTGCGAGAATCTTCACCAGGCCATCGGAGTCATTAGCGGCCAATGCCCGCCCACTGGCAGCGAATGGGAATGTGCCAGCTTTGTACTCTATCCCGTCAGCTTTCAATTCCTGCTCTGTTTTACCCACAGCCGCGACTTCAGGATGCGTGTAGATAATCGACGGGATGCACTCGTAGTTCAGTTGCACAGCCTTACCCGCTATGCGCTCGGCAACCATTACACCCTCTTCTGAACCTTTGTGCGCCAACATTGGGCCACGCACAACATCACCAACGGCAAAGACGTGTGGTGCCTCGGTCGCGCAGAAGTCATTAACGTAGATGAAACCGCGCTCATCCAGTGTTACGCCGCTGTCGGACGCCAACAGATTTTCTGTGCGTGGCCGACGGCCCACGCAAACAATCAGCTTGTCAAACTGCTCTACCTGATCACCATCAGCTGTTGTGAAGGATACTTCCACCTGACCGTCTTTCACTTCTGCATGTGTGACGCGTGTCCCCATGCGAATATCCAGCCCCTGCTTCTTGAAAATCTTCGCAGTTTCCTTGCTGATTTGCGTATCCATCATTGGCAGAAAATCATCCAATGCCTCCAGCATAACGACGTCAGAGCCCAGTCGACCCCAGACACTGCCCAGCTCCAGACCGATCACTCCGGCACCAATCACACCCAGTCGCTTGGGCACTTCAGTAAACTCGAGCGCTCCGGTAGAGTCCACGATGTACTCATTGTCCACTGGCGCAGGTGGAATCGTGACGGGTACCGAGCCAGCAGCGATGATGGTGTTGGCGGCATCAAGAACAGACACATTGCCGTCCTTATCGGTTACCTCAACTTTACCGCCAGAGAGCACCTTGCCTCTGCCTTGTACCGGCGTCACACCATTGTGCTTGAACAGTCCGGCAATACCGCCAGTCAACTGGTTAACAATGCTCTCCTTGCGCTTGAGCATTGCAGGCACGTCCATACTCGCACCTTTGATAGTGATCCCGTGCACATCGTAGTGGTCACGTGCCTCGGCAAACTTGTAGCTACTGTCAAGCAATGCCTTGGACGGTATACAACCCACGTTGAGGCAGGTACCACCCAATTTTACCTTGTCATTGTCGTCTACCCACTCCTCAACACAGGCAGTAGACAGCCCCAACTGTGCCGCCTTGATTGCCGCCACATAGCCGGCAGGGCCGGAACCAATAATCACTACATCAAACTTTTCAGACATTTACTTTTCCAGATTCTTCGCTTTGGAGCGCACTCACAATTGCAACAGAATGCGCGCGGGATCTTCAATCAGGTCCTTCACTGCCACCAGAAATTGCACAGCAGTCTTACCGTCGATCAGTCGGTGATCGTAGGACAACGCCAGATACATCATGGGCTGAATCACAACCTCGCCATTCACAGCCATGGGACGCTCCTGAATCTTGTGCATTCCAAGGATGCCGGTCTGAGGTGGATTCAAGATAGGAGTTGATAACAGCGAGCCAAACACTCCGCCGTTGGAGACGGTGAACGTTCCGCCAGTCATATCTTCAATCGTCAGCTTCTTGTCACGCGCGCGAATACCCAGATCAAAGATCGCCGCCTCGACATCGGCCAGGCTCATAAAATCGGCATCGCGCAGCACAGGTACAACGAGCCCACCTTCGGTAGACACCGCAACGCCAATATCCTGATAACCATGGTAAACCACATCGTTGCCATCGATGGATGCATTGACTTCAGGGAAACGCTTCAGCGCTTCGCATGCCGCCTTGACGAAGAAGCCCATAAAACCAAGACGTGTGCCATTGTGAATCTTTTCAAACTGCGCCTTGTACTTGCTGCGCAAGGCCATCACCGGCGCCATGTTGACTTCGTTGAAGGTAGTCAGCATCGCGGTTTGTTGCGACGCCTCTAACAATCTCTCGGCGATCTTCGCGCGCATGCGAGTCATGGGGACGCGGTTTTCAACACGCTCACTGGAATGACCCGCAACCGCCTGGGGTTGGGCGGCGGGCACCGACGCTGCGACGGCCGCAGCAGGCGCTGGCGCACCCTCATGGGCCTTCATGTAACTCACCACATCTTCCTTGGTGATTCGACCGCCTTTGCCCGAACCGGGAATAGCGCCCACATCCAGGTTGTGTTCTTCCACCATCTGACGCGCTGCGGGCCCCAGCAGAGCCGCTTTGTCGCCGTCGTTCTGAGTGGGCGCTGGTGCTGCGGAAGCTTCGGTCGCTGCCGGCGTTGCCGTCGCGGTCGCACCAGGCTCCAGTGTAGCCAGTGGCGCCTCACTCTCAATAACCGAACCCTCTGGTGCATGAATCTTGGTAACCACGCCGTCTTCGGGTGCAACCACTTCCATGACAACCTTGTCGGTCTCAATCTCCACGAGTAGTTCATCACGCGCAACAGATTCGCCTTCCTGCTTGTGCCAGGTCGCTACCTCGCCGTCTGCGACGGATTCGGGGAATGCTGGTGCTTTGATTTCAATAGCCATTTCGGTTCCTTTGTGAAATGCCAATCAGTTTTAGTTGCCCCAGGGAATGGGGCCCAGGGCGTCATCGATAAATTTTTGCTGCTGTTCAAGGTGCAACGCCATATACCCGGCAGCAGGCGCGGCAGAGGCCTCACGTCCGACGTAACGGAGATAGACATCGACCTTGTGCCGATGAATCACGCGCCGCATATGATGTTGACTGGCATACCATGCACCCTGATTCATGGGTTCTTCCTGACACCAGATTGCATCTTGAAGGTTAGTATAAGCACTGAGTACCTGCAGCATTTCTGCTTCCGGAAAAGGATACAATTGCTCCATACGCAGGATCGCAATGTTTTCTAGACCCCGCTCTCGGCGGGCAGCACGCAAGTCGAAGTAAACCTTACCGCTGCATAATACCACCCGTTCAACTTTTTTCGGATCCAGATCATCCGTCTCAGCCAGTACATTATGGAAACGGCCCGATGCGA
>CALINF010000127.1 GCA_938045215.1 uncultured Halieaceae bacterium
CAATATCTCCACTGCGATGATGCGCAGTTGGGAAAACCGCACCGACTGTTCGGTGGTAGATGAGCCCTTCTACGCAGCCTATCTTGCCGCCACAGGTTTGCAACACCCCTGTCGCGAGGAGATACTGGCTTCGCAGAGCAGTGACTACCAGCAGGTTATAAAAACAATGACCAGCGGCGTGGTTGCCACACCATTGCAATACCTGAAACAGATGACACACCATATGCCCGCTGATCTGGACATGGACTGGTGTGCCGGCTTGCGTCATTGCTTCCTGATACGCGACCCCGCCCAGGTGATCGCCTCTTACGTGAAAAAAATGCCCTTTGTGAACGAGGACGCCATAGGCATTCGCAGACAGGATGAACTGTTCCGGCAAATCAGGTCTATCACGGGGAGCACTCCTGCCGTCATCGATTCCAACGACATACTGAAAAATCCGGGGAAAATACTGGCAGAACTTTGCGCTCACCTGGAAATCGATTTTCCAAGACAGCAAATGTTGCACTGGCCCGCGGGAAAACGGGACAGCGATGGCGTATGGGCCCATCACTGGTACCACGATGTTGAACAATCCACCGGCTTTGGTGAGTACCGCGAGCAGAGCCCAACACTAAATGATGAGCACCTGGCGCTGGCTGAGGCGATGCAGCCTTACTACGACGAGATGGCAGAGCTGCGTATACTTCCATGACTTGGCTCGTGCAGGTTAGTGGAGGAGCCCTGACCTGGTTTTTCTGCAAATGAACCTGACCTCAAAGGCCTGTTGCGGTATCCTTTGTCGGCTCGTGTTTTATTGATATTGCAAGTCAGTAAAACCCACTAATAACTCTGGATAAGAAGAACTGGAGGCAACATGGAAACCACACCTACCAACCGATCCCAAACCCGTTCGTTCACCACCATTTTCCTCATCGAAATGTGGGAGCGCTTCGGCTTTTACGGCATGCAGGCCCTCATTGTGTACTACATGGTGCAACGGCTGGGGTTCCCGGACGAACGCGCCACGCTGGTATGGGGCGCCGCCGCGGCACTGATTTATGTGGCGCCTGCAATCGGTGGCTGGATCGGCGACAAGGTTCTTGGCACCCGCCGCACCATGCTCCTTGGAGCTGTGGTGCTGTCGCTGGGTTATACGCTGATGATTGTGCCGGGCCAGAGCGTGTGGTTCCTGTTTTTTGCGCTGGGCGTCATCGTTGTTGGTAATGGTTTGTTTAAGGCCAATGCCGGCAACCTGGTGCGCAAGATCTATGAGGGTGATGATTCCCGCATCGACAGCGCTTTCACCATCTACTACATGGCCGTCAACCTCGGTGCGATGATTTCACAGCTGCTGACCCCGTGGCTGAAGGACTACGTCAACGAAACCTATGGTAACGAACTTGGCTGGCATGTGGCCTTCGCTGTGTGTGCAATCGGCCTGGTGATGGGCCTGATCAACTACTGGCTGATGCGCCGCACCATGGACCACATTGGCTCAGAGCCCGACGAGCAACCGTTGCACTGGGGCAAGCTGGGTGCAGTAATCGCCGGCAGCATCGTTGCCGTGTTCGCTTCTGCATACATCCTTGAACACCAGGGTGTTGCGCGGGCCTTTGTGTATCTCGCAGGTGTGGTGGTGATCGGCATATTTGCCTACCTGATCAGTACCGGTCAGCGTAGTGAGCGCGCGGGCCTGATAGCTGCCCTGGTGCTGACAGTGCAGACGGTTTTCTATTTTATTTTCTACCAACAAATGTCAACTTCACTGGCCCTGTTTGCACTGCGTAACGTTGACCCATCCTTCGTCATTTTTGGCGTGCATCTGTGGGATTGGTCCCCGGCCCAATTCCAGGCTTTCAACCCGATCTGGGTCTTCCTTCTCAGCCCGATCTTGGCCTGGGTTTATGTCCGTGCAGGTGATGCCGGTAAGGATATTTCGATCGCCGCCAAGTTTGTGCTTGGTTTTTTGTTGGTGGCCGGTGGCTTTTTTATCTACGGTGCTTCGGAGCACTTTGCAGATGCCACAGGCAAGGTGTCTTCCTGGTTGATGGTCTGGGGTTATGGCGCCATTTCGCTGGGTGAACTGCTGGTCAGTGCTCTGGGCCTGGCGATGATATCCCGCTACGTGCCGGCGCGAATGGGCGGTTTCATGATGGGGGCTTATTTTGTTGCCTCCGGTGTCTCACAGTATCTTGGCGGTCTCGTTGCCACCTTTGCCAGCGTGCCGCGTGATATCACCAATCCACTGGAAACACTGCCGATCTATACCAGCCTGTTTAACAAGCTGGGTATTGCAGCCCTGGTCTGCACCGCGATTGCGATTGCCGTGTTGCCGCTGATGAACCGTTTGTCTAAGGCTCATCACGAGGTTGATTAGGGCTGGTTGTTAAAAGGGCCAGATCCGGTTAAGTGGATCTGACCCTTTTGTCCGCAAGCGGGGAAATAATTCGTTAGCCATCCATTTTACGCCAGCAGTTTAAGTATAATTCGGTGTTCACCCAACAGGAAAAAGAACAATGCAGGAATGGGTAGATATT
>CALINF010000128.1 GCA_938045215.1 uncultured Halieaceae bacterium
CGCGCAGATGCATTTGCCAGCAAGAACAGTGTGCTGCCCGCGCTGTATGACGGGCTGATCATGGGCGTGGGTTTCGGACTGGTACTGGTGTTACTGGGTGCGATGCGAGAATTGATCGGTACGGGGATATTGTTTGCCAACATGGATCTGTTGTTCGGTGCCGCGGCGGCAGACTGGAAGTGGGTAGTGGTGGAGAACTATCAACCGTTCCTGTTAGCGATCCTGCCCCCCGGCGCATTCATTTTTACCGGCCTGATCATCGCCTTGAAAAACATCATAGACCAGCGCATCAAGAAGCATCAGGACGCCCACAAGGAAGCGCCAGTCAAAGGCGCGAAACGGGTTAGGGTTACGGGGACCATTACCTAATACACCCGGCACGTGTTCGCTGCCAATACATAACGCGTTAGTCCGAGCTGGCAGCCTTTGCCATCAGCGTATCGAGAATTTCATCCACGGCCGCGTCGTCCATGCGGTCGTTCTCCACCTCACAACTGTAGGTGATAAACAACAATACATTGTCCGCAGCGACATACCATTCACGGATGGCAGCGTCGTCCTCAATCAGGCGACCACTCACTCCTGGGAAGTCTCCCAGCACAACCGAATCCCATTCATTAATATCCGGCGATTCACTGCGTGCGAGCGCCGCCACCTCGTCCATGTCAAACGCACCCTGCTCCTTGAATAGCGAACTGATCTCTATACAACCCACGTCATCCTGATCGCCGATGAGGATGGTCTCTTCCTCGGCTTCAGCCCACCACTCTACCGGCAAAGCACAGCTCCACCACTCCGTTTCAAGCACATTCATTGGCGGAACCTTCGTTTAAATCAAGCGACATCAATATGGCATTCTCACGACCTGTGGGCGCTGGATAGTAGTCTTTGCGGACTCCATCCTCGACAAAGCCCAGGCCTTGGTACAGGCGGCGCGCAGCCTCGTTGGACTCGCGCACTTCCAGCAGGCAACGCCGCTGCCCCGACTTGCGCCAGTACCTGGACGCCTCGGTGATCAAACCGGTTGCCAGTCCATTGCGCCTAGCCCAGGGCGCTACCGCCATTGCCAGTATCGTGGTTTCATCCAGCACACGCGACGTTGCCAGATAAGCACACAGCTCGTCATCGGCTTCTGCCAGCATTACAGCATGAGGAGTTTCGCAGCAGTCCTCGTATTGGCCAACACGCCAGTCCGTTAGCTGCATTTGTTCATCGAGCAATGTAATGAGTGTCGCGTCATCGAACTCCGCCCAGCGCAACTCGGCCTTCATCGCCAACGACTCATGACAGAACGCTCACAAACCACCAACTAAAGACTTAAGGTCTGACCAGACCTGCTTTTTGAGCCTGGGCTGCATAATCATATCGCGCGTAGCCAGCGTTCTGGCCAGAACAGATACCGAGAGCGCCGCCTCACCCAAACGCTGTCCCGCGGCTTCCCCCAGAACAATCAGGCCGGTACAGCTCGAATCATCCACGTGCCGTTGCAAAAAGGCTTCCAGGCCTGCTCGGGCGGCCTCATCACCCAGATCAAACTGGGCGTTGTTGTGTGGGGGCCACTTGAACTGCGATGTGACCGGTTTGACCTTCGTGCTAGTACCTGCGCTATCGAGCGCTGCTGCCATCGCTGCCACCAGCTGCACCTGATCGCTCGCAAGCGTTCCATCTGGCGTCTCTTCCAGCCAGAGCCAGCGACCTGCCCTGAACAGGACCAGAGAGAAGCGAACCGCCTCCCTGTTCGGTGTTGAAGCTGTGGACGATGATGCGGCTATAGATACTTGCGCCGTGGCCGGATAATCGCGTTTGGGTCGAACGGCTACATCGGCCAACTCTACGGAACGAGTAGCAGGAGCTCTATCTTCCTGCGTCAGTGCAGCCTTCAGCGTTGCGGTAGTGGTAGCGTCGACTGGAGCAGTACTTTTTGGCAAGGGCATTCGGGCTGTAGGCAACGCACCGGGACAATCGACTCGCGACACATACACAGGAATACCCATTGCCTGCAGATAGAGTACTTTTTTTTGTTCATCAGTCGCGGTCATACGCACAGTCTACCAAGATCCATACACAAGCTATATCCATCTCCAGCCGTGTTGGCTAAAAAATCGTACCCCGGACCGGATAAAATAGAAAACATGACGCAAACCCTTGCGCGCCGCATAACCGCCGTGATGAATCACCTTGACCTCGGGGGCATATACGATTCTCCCAAGTTCGCGCAGGCGCATCGACAAGTCGAAATCCTCAAAATACATAAAATAGCGATCATCAAAGCCACCCGATTGACGCAGTGCCTCTCCTTGCACAAACATGTAGCAGCCACTGGCCAGTTCAACATCAACGTGGTGATCGCCAGTGCAGACATCGCTCATGTCGTAATGGGTTAGCGCAGCGGCGTACCTGGCCTGCAACCAGGCTGGCGCAAACGCGCGCAATAGTAGTACCCATACCGTGGGATAGCGTTTGCACAAGTACTCCCGATTTCCATCACCGCCGGTTGCCGATGGCGCTACCGCTACTGCGGAGGGCTCACTATTGAGTACAGAAACCGATTCGAGCAAAGCCTCCGCACTCATTTCCACATCAGGATTCAGGATAAGGTATATGTCGCTGGCTGCTGTCAGGTTGGGGAGATTGTGACCAGCGCCGTAGCCCAGGTTGGCCTTGCTCTGCTGCACCGACAGTGTCACCAGGGGTGAAGGTAGTTCGAGCGCCTGGCAACTGGGCTTTATCTGAGCAAAATATCCAGCATCCATAGAGTTGTCCACAATGGCGAGATGCAAGCCCTCTATCGTCTCGCGCTCCAGCGCATATTGTGCAGAGCACAAGAGACTGTTGATCGTCTTTAGTACAGTCTCTACGGGTGTGTGAAACAGCACCAGCGACACGTGAACAGATGGGGGGGCATTCATGCTGCGCATGGTAACAGCCGGGCAATACAGGACAAGCGAGAAATCGTACCCATCTGGTAGGATAGGCAGACCCGATGCCTCAGTCCATTGACGGCTTTTTGGGGTCCCTGAAACCATACAAGAGCAATTGCTTTGATCA
>CALINF010000129.1 GCA_938045215.1 uncultured Halieaceae bacterium
CGCTGAGCGAAAACAGCCTGTACGTCAGTAACCCGGTTGTGTTCTACGCAAACCCGGGCACTGCTACAAGCTCAAACCGGGCTCCCCCTCGCTTACGCTTGCAGCTGAACGTGCAGTCGCTACGCCGTCAGGCAGACAACACCCTAAAAGCCAGCGCACCCGGGCAAGCTGAGGTGTCAGGGGAGCTGGGATTTGACGCCATTACCCGGCAGATTCTATTGATCAACCCCAGCATTGACCGCCTGGAACTTGGCTCAGGCGATCCCGACAGACGGGCGTTTCGCGCGGAACTGGACAAGCAATGGGACGAGCAGGTGACCAATCCAATGCGAATCGACCTCCCACCGCATCCTTATCTGATACCGTTCAGGCAAGGCATAAAAGACATCCGACTGGATGACCAGCAAGGTATTGTAGTGGAAGTTTTGTTCGAATAGCGCGATCAGGGAGTCGTGGAGCAGAGAATCAATGGCCGGCAACAGGTAGCTTAATGACCCCGGCTGCCGACCACTCAAAGGCTATTACATGTAGTGGCTGGCTTGTTGACCTGAATTAGAAATCAAGGCGAATTCCAACGCCTACCATCTCGGAATCAACCTCTGTATCAAACACCAGGTATTCTACATAGATATCAATGGTGTCAAGAATGTCAAAGGCGAAGCCGGCACCGCCAAATGCTTCCTCACCATCATAGTCATCCTTACTACCAAAAGTATCAACGTCAACGCTAACAGACGCCACACCTGCTTTGGCATAGATTTCGAAGAAGGGTCCAATCGGTAGATAAGCAACGCCAGCCAGCGTTACGGCAGACGCATCAACATCATAATTGCTGCCACTATAATCACCAAGGTCGTAGTACCCCAACTCAGCAGACAACATCAAAAGGTTCGTGTCCAGAAACTGGTAACCGAGAAACCCGGCTGGGACGTAATCATCGTCATCGAACTCGTCGATGCTCATATCAGTTTTGTAAGCGCCAGCGCCAATATAGAAGCCATCTGCATTTGCATTCGCCACAAACAAAGCAGCGCAGGCAATAAGTCCGATCCCGCGAATCATTTGAAAAAGTGTTTTCATTTTCTACTCCACCCAATATCAGAGAATCTATACTCTTGAAGAATACAGCATTCCAACGACGATCATGCTAGACAAAAGCGTGGATATTCCCCAAATATGCCGCGAGTAAGACTGGATCAGATCAATCCAACTCACCACCAACTCCCGATAACACGGGGTGACTAAACAGGCTGACCAACCAGACCCACATACAGCAGCACCAGAAACCCGAGCGTTACCGTTACCATCGACGCGAGCGTGGTTGTCACGATCATATTTGCAGCCAGACTTCCATCACCCCGCGCCGCAACCACCATGACAAAGCTTGCCGTGGCAACCGGTGACGACAGCAGCAAGAAAATGACGCCCAGGGGCTCTCCTGTTACGCCTAGCGCCAGACAGGTCCCCAGAAGGAGCGCGGGTGCAACCAGCAGTCGCCATACGACTGCTTCTGTCACCAGAACCCTGCCTGCTCTCAGTGCTGAAAAACGCATCGATGCCCCAACGCACATCAGCATCATCGGTAACAGTAGTGTCGATAAAAGAGCGGATACCTTAAAAACAGGCGCAGGAACAGTCAAAGGCACAACTGCGGCCAGCACGCCCGCCGAGATACCCAGGATTAACGGATTGCGCGCAATGCCCACAAACATCGATCGGACCGATGTTTGCGAGCCCAGAGTCGTATTCAACACCCATACGGCGATCACGTTGTAGAGCAGCGTGAGAACAGCTATCGGAAGCGCCGCAAGCACAGCGCCACGTTCGCCATAAGCCGATACGCTTAAGGCCAACCCGACAATCGCAAGATTGGAGCGAAAAGCGGCCTGCACAAACAGACCCCGATGCGCTTGTGGATGTTGGCGCAAGATACTGTAAGCCCAGCTGCAAGCGGCGACCAGAAACGTGGTAATGATTCCAGCCAGCAGATAGCGCGCACCAGCTGCTGCGCCATAATCAACTCGCGCAGCGCCAGCAAACAGTAACACCGGTAAGCCGTAGTTGAAGGATAGTCGTGAGAAGACCTCTACCCAATCATCGCGCAGAATCCCAGAACGGCGTAGACCCAGCCCCAGCATCACCCAGCCGAAGGTGGGCAGCGACACTGCCAGCGCAGTAACTAACACTGGCCACACACAACGTGACGCTCGCGTTAACTGGTCAGGCTACCAGGGGAGCATCTCACCATTGTAATTATAGAACTTGCCGGTATCGTCGATCGTTAAGCCATCGATAACACCCAACATACCCGCAATGCTTTCAGACGTCGTCAATGTCGCTCCGGCTCCACCCATGTCAGTTTGAACCCAGCCCGGGTGCATAACAATACTGGTGAAGCCCTGCGGCGCGAGCTCTACGCTCATAATCTTGTTGATCTGATTCAATGCGGTTTTGCTCGTACGGTAGGAATACATTCCTCCGTCCGACAGCTCAATACTTCCCAGCCGAGAAGTGATGTGAACGATAGTTTTTTTCTTGCCCGCCTGCAGGTTGGGAAACAGCGCTTGCGTCACACGCAGCGGTCCCAAACTATTCACCTGAAAAGTACGCTCCATTGCGTCGTAGTCGACTGTTTCCAGCGAAGAATCACCACGCGCAGCCATGCCGGCATTATTGATCAATAGATCGATGGACACTCCCGCCAGCCGCTCCGCCAGCGCATCGACACTTGATTGACTGGCAACATCGAGTTGCTCAACTTGAGCCCCGGTTGCTTTAAGCTGCGTTGCCTGTCCGGGTTTTCTGGCAGTACCAATCACTGTATAGCCTTTGCTCTGTAGCTGCTGAACAAACTCCAGCCCAAGACCGCGGTTTGCCCCGGTCACAAGAACAGTACCCATACTCTCTGCCTTTGCGACACCGGCCAGTGAGAGACTAACCAGCGCTACCGCCATTAATGATGTCCACAAATTCATTCCTGAAATCCTCATCGTGAGTTGATAAATACACAGCGCATCTCTGCACACTATACAGTGCAGGGTTAGAGTCCGGGGATGGGTAACCCGCCGTCCCACTTAAAGTGATAGCCAACCAAACCCTTCACCCTGGCCCGCCCACACAACCTTATTCTGGTCCAGGCCGTCCACTTCAGCGAGCGCCGCGGCAGCTTTCTCTACACAATTGTTGTTCTGCGAAATATGCGCCACCACCAGATGCTGCAATCGTGAGACATCCAACTGCTTTAGCAAATCAACGGCTTGCTCATTATTCAGATGGCCCCAATCTCCGCTCACCCGGTGCTTGAGTGAAGCTGGATAGTCGCCACCAAAAAGCATATCGACATCGTGATTGAACTCAAGCAGCAGCGCGTCGCAATCTGAATAGCTCTCGACGATATGAGGCGTGATACTACCAAGATCGGTTAGCACACCCACTGATCCGCGCGGTCCGCTGAGCCTGTACTGACAGGGCTCACGTGCATCATGGGGCACTGCAATCGCCTCGACCTGCAGCGTGCCTACAGCAAAGGAATCGCCCGGCGCAATACAGCGAAACTCAAAACAGTTCTCCACCCGCCCTGTGCTGGCTGTGCCGTGGGTCATGTAGACCGGGGTCTGATACTTGCGAGAGAATGCGGCCACACCAGCACTGTGGTCGGAATGCTCGTGTGTCACCAGAATCGCGTCCAACCGATGCGGATCCACTTCGAGTAACTGCATACGACGGGTGGTCTCACGCGCAGAGAAACCACAGTCGATCATCACCACCGTCTCGCCTTGAGCGACCAATGTGGCATTACCCTTACTGCCGCTGCCAAGCGACGCAAAGCGCACTAGTTTATGTTGCCCTTGATCGCCGACAACAACGCCTGCTCCTGTCGCTTCTCGTAGTCGGGAATATCGCCGACCGGATCGAGAGTAATGTTCACCACATCATCTGCCTTCTCGGTCATTTCAACCTTAAAGTTGGAACCAATGAGGGGGTTATCGTCGTCGCCATCACCGAACCAATCGAACCAGCCACCCTCTTCCTCTGCATTAGGGCCGCGGAAAGTTACAAAATAGAGCCCAGCGCTGCGGTCTCGATCAGTAATTTCAAAGTGAGATCGCTCAAGCGCTCGTGCCAGCGACGCCCAGGCGCGCTCGGAGGAAAGCCCCAGGCTGATATAGGTTTTACCCTCGGTTGTTTCCTGCAGGGTGATACGTCCAGTGGCGCTGATCGCCTGATCAGCAATCATCGACACCGGTGCGGAATCTGTACTATTGGCAATGTACTGCGCCAGAGATTGCAGCATTTCGCTTTCCTGCTCCAGATCGTCGGAGCTGTCGGGCCAACTGTTGATGTCGCCAGCTTGATTCATCTGTAACACGTGCAGTTCGCTGGTACCGCGCTGTACGCCGCGCTCTATGCGATAGCGAAACCGCGATGCCATAGGCTTTCCTTCCAGTTGCAACCAACCGGATTCCAAAATACCGGAGCGGGCATCCACACGCACTATCTGGATCCCCGCAGCCGACAGAAAGCTGCGCACCTGTGGCCATAGCTGTCCCGGTGCCTCTTCTACCAGAACCCAACTATCATCCGCCAGGCGCTGGATTCGCACAAAATCCTCTCCGGCACCCGCTACCAGAGGAGTCGGTCTGGGAACTTCAAACTCCCCTGCCAGCACAACGTCTTCCTCAATGTTCGGTATTGGGAAGGCCTCCTGCATACGGCCCGCATCCTTACCCTGCGGCACTTTCATCACCGGCAGTTCGGGTGAGTTCTTGTAGTCATCGGCTTTGCTGGGAAACAGGCCATCGTTACCAAACAGGTAACTACAGCCAGAAACCGCGCCGCACAGCAGCGACAAGAGAGTGATGCGTACCAGGTATTGAATAATAGATGTCATTCGGGTGTTACCGCCTCCAGTGCGGCAGTTACTTCGGCGTGAAATCGTTCATCCAACTCTGTCAACGGCAGGCGCAGACCCGGCCCGATGACTCCCATCTGGGCCAACGCCCATTTCACCGGGATTGGATTGGAT
>CALINF010000130.1 GCA_938045215.1 uncultured Halieaceae bacterium
CAAAATGCAAACGCGGGATATTATGATCCCGCGCTCACAAATGAATGTCATCAAGGCGGATCAGACACTGGAGGAAGTTCTCCCCCAGATTATCCGCTCCGCCCACTCACGCTACCCTGTAGTCGGTGACAACCCTGACGACATACTCGGCATCTTGCTCGCCAAAGACCTGCTGCCGCAAATCCTGAATGAAGATCGCAGCAGCTTTGAAATCTGTAGCCTGCTGCGCCCTACCGTTATGGTGCCAGAGAGCAAGCGCCTCAACATACTGCTCACGGAATTCAGGGAAAAGCGCAATCATATGGCCATCGTTATCGATGAATATGGCGGTGTTGCGGGTCTGGTTACTATCGAAGATGTCCTGGAGGAGATCGTCGGTGATATCGAGGATGAAACCGATACCGAAGAAGACATGTATATCCGCAAGATCAGCGAAGATGACTTCTTTATCAAGGCACTAACGCCCATCGAGGATTTCAACGAGCATTTCAACACCGACTTCAGTGACGAGGAATTCGATACGATTGGCGGCCTTGTGATTCAGGCATTCGGCCATATGCCTGCGCGCAATGAGGTTACCACTATCAATAAATTCGAGTTCAAGGTAATCAACGCCGACCAGCGCAAGATTCACAGCCTGCGAATGCGCCCTCCTGAAGAAGACTGAATAAGGTGTCGCGCAGCCAGTCTGCCAACGTCAAGGCACCGACAATGCCCCCTGCCCTAAATCCCTTGCTAGTGCTGATTCTGGCGCCGCTGGCAGGCGCACTGATAACGCTGTCCCTGGCACCCTTCAACTACTGGCCAGCCGGCATTATCAGTTGCGCGCTTTACGCTTACCTACTGTGCACGTGCACACCTCGACAGGGTGCATGGCGTGGCTGGCTGTTTGGTCTGGGCCTATTCGGCTCTGGCGTTTCGTGGGTGTATGTCAGCATCCATGAATTCGGTAACGCCGGTATCGGCCTCGCTGGCCTGCTCACCGCAGTGTTTTGTGCCGGACTGGCTGTGCTGCACCTGCTATTTGGGTGGTGCTATGCGCGCTGGATTCGCGTGCTACCCGGCGGGATGTTGATGGGGTTTCCAGCCTTGTGGGTATTGTTCGAATGGCTGCGCAGTTGGCTGCTCACCGGGTTCCCCTGGCTGTATCTGGGTTATGCCCATATCGACACCTGGATTGCCGGATGGGCACCTATCGTGGGTGTGTATGGCCTCTCTTTTGTTTGCGCGCTCACTGGTACCTGCTTGTTTCTGGCATGGCGCAGCCGGCAGGCGTTGGCCATTGTGGCCTATAGCGGCGTAATTGCGTTGTTCTGGGTTGGCGGCGGTGTTCTCAAACCCATCCAATGGGTTGCCAGCGCCACGGAAGAACCGCTTACGGTTGCCCTGTACCAGCCGAATATTCCCCAGGAGCACAAGTGGTCGCGCGCCTGGTATCCACGCATCCTGGAACGGTTTGAAAGCTCAGTGAGCACGGCCTATGGCGCGGATATTATCTTATGGCCAGAATCCGCCATACCGGATTTTTACGAACGTGCCCGAGACTTCCTCGATCCGATCGCCAAACAGGCTGCTGCAAGCGAGTCCACGCTGATAACGGGTATCCCGATGCGGGACGCAGGCACTCGCACCTACTACAACAGCATTGTTGCTCTCGGGCAGGGGCAAGGCAACTACCACAAACAACGCCTGGTACCTTTTGGTGAATATGTACCACTGGAATCCTGGCTGCGAGGTTTGATTCAGTTTTTCGATCTGCCGATGTCTGCATTTAGCAGCGGTGGTAGTGAACAGCCACTTTTGCAGGCCGGCGCATTCAAGGTAGCGCCTTTTATCTGCTACGAAGTGGTGTATCCCGACCTGGTCGCCAGCAACGCCAACAACTCCGACCTGCTACTTACTATCAGCAACGACAGCTGGTTTGGCGCGTCTATTGGGCCGCTGCAACACCTGCAGATGGCGCAAATGCGTGCCTTGGAAAATGGCCGCTACATGCTGCGAGGTACGAACAATGGTGTATCTGCCATCATCGATCATCGTGGACAGATTCAGGCGCGCACGGAACAGTTCGTAGAAACCACATTGTTTGGCAAGGCGTGGGTTATGCTGGGGCGCACACCGTTTGGCAGCTTTGGATCACTACCCGTGATCGCAGGCTGCGCTATAGCGCTCCTCATGATGTTGGCGATGTACGCAGCGTTTTGGCGCGTGCCAGATCGTAAGGCTACCTGACGTTCGCTTTTAGCAGAAAAGACTCCAGCTCTTTGTCGATGCCAAATACATGCCGGGTCAGCCACTCGGTCAGGAAGGTGCCGATAATAATACGAAACTGGGCATCGCATTGGCCTCCGGCGAGAATCTCTTCTATTTCCTCACGGAAGCGGTTGTGGGCAGACAGATGTGCGTCCAGTCCGGGGTAACACAACTCGCGCATGTACCGCTCTTCCAGTGAGAAATGATTCTCGGTGTAATCACGCAGATGCTCGATGACGCGCTCATCCGCCTCGGGATCACTTATCAGGTCGAGTATTTCGAACAACACCTGATGCTGAGCGTCTTGCCAAAGGATGTCACTGGTCTTTCTCATCCGCAAAGCGTAAGTGAGCAAAATGAGATTTGCCACGACGCAGGTCAATAGATCGGCATTTTCCCGCACTGACGACCATCGCAGCCGCTGGGGATAACTGGTAGACTGCGCGCTTCATTTTTTGGCCGGGACAACACCCCGAAACCAGCACAAAGACTGGGTTCGAGAGTGGCTGACAAGGCCGCAGCTAACGGAAGTATTACGCAGTAATGGAAGCCAAATACAAGCCAGACGTCATCGAAAAGGCCGTGCAGCAACACTGGCTCGAGAACAATAGTTTTGCCGTAGAGCACGACGATACCCGCGAGAAATTTTACTGCCTGGCCATGTTCCCCTACCCCAGCGGCAAGCTGCACATGGGGCACGTGCGCAACTACACCATCGCCGATGTGATCGCTCGCTTCCATCGCATGCAGGGCAAAAATGTACTGCAGCCTATGGGCTGGGACGCGTTTGGCCTACCGGCCGAGAACGCCGCGATACAGAACAATGTTCCACCGGCGCGCTGGACGGCGGAAAATATCGACTACATGCGCGAGCAGCTGCGGCAACTGGGATTTGCCTACGACTGGGATCGCGAATTCGCAACGTGTGACCCGCAGTACTATCGCTGGGAGCAATGGTTCTTCACGCGTTTGTTCGACAAAGGACTGGCCTACAAGAAGAAGGCCGAGGTGAACTGGTGCGAGACCGATCAGACCGTTTTGGCCAATGAGCAGGTGGTGGATGGACGCTGCTGGCGCTGCGACAACAAGGTAGAGCGCCGGGAGATAAACCAGTGGTTCATCAAGATCACAGAGTACGCAGACCAACTATTGGCCGATCTCGATCAGCTGGATGAATGGCCCGAGCAGGTGCGTACCATGCAGCGCAACTGGATAGGTCGCTCGGAAGGCGTGGATCTCGACTTCACCCTGGCCAATGGCGAAGCACTGAGCGTGTATACCACGCGACCGGATACCCTGATGGGCGCTACCTATGTGGCAGTGGCGCCGCAGCACCCCGTGGCCACGGCCGCCGCTGAAAACAATCCTGAACTGGCTGCCTTTATTGAGTCGCAAACCAATATCAAGGTGGCAGAGGCAGAGATGGCCACCATGGAGAAGTTGGGTATGGACACCGGCACAACCGCCACTCACCCGTTAACCGGTGAGCAAGTGCCTGTTTGGGTCGCCAACTTCGTATTGATGAGCTACGGCTCAGGTGCCGTGATGTCGGTTCCCGGCCATGACCAGCGCGACTGGGAATTTGCCACCAAGTACGGACTGCCGATTGTGCAGGTGGTAGCACCCAGTGATGACGAAACCTGTGACCTGGCGACAGCGGCATTTACAGGCAAGGGTGTGTTGGTGAATTCTGGAGACTACACCGGACTGGCGTTTGAGGAGGCGTTCAACGCCATCGCCGACAGACTCGAGAGCGAAGGCAAAGGCAAGCGCACCGTGAATTTCCGCCTGCGCGATTGGGG
>CALINF010000131.1 GCA_938045215.1 uncultured Halieaceae bacterium
ACCTGTTCCTGACTGCGGAGTTGTCTGCGCTTGAGGATGCCGGGGAAGGTGAAGTGGTTTCCCAGCCCAAGGTGATTACGGGCGACAAGCAGAAGGCTACGGTGAAGTCGGGTACGGAAATTCCCTATCAGGAAGGGTCGCTGAGCGGGCAAAACACCACTTCGTTTAAAGAAGCGGTGCTGCAACTTGACGTAACACCCAACATTACGCCAGACGATCGTATTTTGCTGGATCTCACGGTAACGCAGGACTCTTTGGGTGATCTTGTGCCCAGTGGTCAGGGAGGCGTTATTCCGTCCATTGATACCACCGAACTGACCACTCAGGTACTGGTTGGCAATGGTGAGACCGTCGTTCTCGGTGGCGTGTTTCGTACGGAAGATTTACAGTCAATTAGCAAGGTGCCGTTTTTAGGAGATATTCCTTACATTGGTGCATTTTTCCGCCAGGAAAGGACCTCAAAAACCAAGACTGAAACCTTGATCTTTATCACGCCGCGTATCCTCGCCGATACGCTTCTCGACTAGGGTACCGCAAGGACACTAATGCCCGCACTGCATCGAGTATTCCTTGTCGGTCCCATGGGGGCCGGCAAAACGACCATTGGCAAGTATCTTGCGCAGCAGTTGAAGCTGCAATTTGCCGATACTGACAGTGAGATCGAACGTCGCACTGGCGCTGATATTCCGTGGATTTTCGAGATCGAGGGCGAGGAGGGGTTTCGCTCGCGCGAACAGCAGGTGGTCGAAGAAATGACCGACTGGAACGATTATGTGCTGGCCACCGGCGGTGGTGTCGTGATGCGGTCAGAAAATCGTCGTGCGTTGGCATCCCGCGGATTCGTTATCTATCTGCACGCCACGATTGATGAGCAAGTGCGGCGCACCCAAAAAGACAAGCGCCGGCCACTTTTGCAGACCGGTGATCCGGAGCAGACCCTGCGCGAATTGATGGCTATCAGGGATCCTTTGTACCGTGAAATCGCAGACCATGTCATCAATACTGACGGCTGCAGCCCCAAGACTGTCGCTCAGCGGCTGGTGAAGGAGCTGCAATAGCCTTCACACAGTTCAGCGAGGCAGAGGTCCTTAGCTTTCTGCTCGTTTCCCCCATAGCAGACACCAGCTTTGTCCCTTAGTACACTATGCCTCCCCGGGTATTCAGGAAATCAAAGTGTCTGTGATCATGCACACGTTGCACGTCGAACTGGGCGAGCGCAGCTATCCTCTTTATATCGGACGCGACCTGTTCGCAGATCGGGAACTGTTGCGTCGTCATGTGAGCGGTTCTCAGGTTGTGATCGTGAGCAACGATACCGTTGCACCGCTGTATATGGATCGCCTGCGAGAAGCGCTCGACGACCGAAAGACCGTTACAGAAATCATTCTGCCCGATGGTGAGCAGCATAAATCGCTGGAAACCTTGTCTTCAATCTTTGACCGCGTAATGACAGACAACCACAACCGTACAACCACGTTTATCGCGCTTGGTGGCGGAGTGGTTGGTGATATGACCGGGTTTGCGGCAGCCTGTTACCAGCGCGGTGTCAATTTTATCCAGATCCCCACCACATTACTTGCGCAGGTGGACTCGTCCGTGGGTGGCAAGACGGCGGTCAATCATCCTCTGGGTAAAAATATGATCGGTGCGTTTTTTCAGCCGCAGGCGGTGTTGATTGATACACAGACTCTGCAAACCCTCCCACCGAGAGAGTTTGCAGCCGGTATGGCCGAGGTGATTAAGTATGGTCTGATTGGTGATGCATCTTTCTATCGCTGGCTATTGGAGGATATGCCCCGATTGTTGGCGCGAGAAGAAGCTGCGCTAGCCGAGGCTATCGAGTGCAGCTGTGCGAACAAGGCCAAGGTAGTTGCCGCGGATGAGCGTGAAGGTGGGGTACGCGCCATTCTGAACTTCGGTCACACCGTCGGTCATGCGATAGAAACCGCCCAGGGCTACGGCAGCTGGTTACATGGAGAGGCGGTAGCCGCCGGCATGATGATGGCCATGCGCCTGTCGGCTGCTCGAGGCCAGGTGTCTCCGGACGAGGTTATGCAACTTGAAACGCTGCTGCGGCAGGTAAACCTGCCCGTAGCGCCCCCGAAAGAGATGTCTGCTGAGCAGTTTCTGGAACTTATGGGACGTGACAAGAAAGTGGTCGATGGGAGGTTGCGTCTCATATTGCTGCGTGCCATCGGCGCGGCTGAGGTTGTTGATGATGTCTCGTCAGAAGAGCTTGTGACGCTGATTGAAGGGCGCTGAGCAGGCGCTTTTTGTCCCGCAAAACAGCGCGCCAGCTGGTTTGTTCCATTTCGCTCATCTGTGTAGAATGCTATTCCCTTCTCGTACTCGGAAGGCTGCGAAAGCTAGAGTGCACCGCGTTAACTTATTGTTTTAAATAAAGTTTTGGGATTTCTATGACAACAGGCCTATTTAGACCTGAAGAGTTTCGTGACAATTGTGGTTTTGGCCTGATCGCACATACCTCAGGCGATGCCAGTCATCGTTTGCTCCAGACCGCTATTGAGTCCCTCACGTGCATGACACATCGGGGCGGCATTGCCGCAGACGGCAAAACCGGCGACGGTTGTGGCCTGTTGCTGCAGATGCCACGCAGTTTTATGCAAGCACTTGCCACGGATTTGTTCCAGTGCGAGCTCTCCGGCAGCTTTGCCATTGGCCAGGTATTCTTCAGCAGCGATACCGGCAAGGCCTCCGTGGCGCGCACCGCGATGGATTTGGCACTTTCTGAGCAGGGTTTAACCGTTCTCGGTTGGCGCGAGGTGCCTACCGATAGTGACGTGTGCGGCGAGATTGCGCTGGCGTCTCTGCCGACCATCGAGCAGGTATTCATTGACGCTCCAGGCCTGTCTGAAGAAGAACTCTCTACGCGACTGTTCGTGGCCAGACGCAAGGCTGAGATGGCCAATGAGGCGGACGAGGACTTCTATATCTGCAGCCTTTCGGGTCGTGTTATCGCCTACAAAGGGCTGGTAATGCCGGTGGATTTGCCCCGCTTCTACCACGATTTGAGTGACGAGCGGCTCACTACCGCCATCTGCGTATTCCACCAGCGCTTCTCAACCAATACTATGCCGCGCTGGCCATTGGCCCAGCCGTTTCGCCTGCTGGCGCACAACGGTGAGATCAATACTATTGAGGGTAATCGCAACTGGGCCGATGCCCGCACGGCGCACTTTGAGACCGAACGCCTGCCCAATATTCGTGACATTGCCCCACTGGTAAATCGCACGGGCTCGGACTCCTCCAGTCTCGACAATATGCTTGATGTACTGTTGACCGGCGGCGTCGACATGGCGCGCGCGCTGCGCATGCTGATTCCCCCTGCGTGGCAGAATATTGAGTCGATGGATCCCGACCTCAAGGCTTTCTATGAGTATCACTCCATGCACATGGAGCCATGGGATGGTCCCGCGGGTATCGTGCTCACCGATGGTCGC
>CALINF010000132.1 GCA_938045215.1 uncultured Halieaceae bacterium
TCGCGTCCTGAGACTCTCGCCAGAGCCAGTCGTATTCCCGGCGTTACGCCCGCAGCCGTTTCTCTGTTGCTAATCTACCTGAAGAAACGGGGCTCCCTGGAACGCCTGGCTAAAGACCTGAAATCAGCCTGATCCATTGGATAGCTATTACAACGCGCTACGTTCCGGTATCAGCCATCTACCTATTGAGGTTAGTGCGGAGCAGTATGACGCACTGTTGGCCTACCTCGACCTGATGATCAAATGGAACAAAGCTTACAACCTGACTGCTGTGAGAGATCCCTTGCAAATGGTCACTCGCCACCTGCTTGATAGCTTGAGCATTCTACCTTTTCTGCCGCAAGGTAGGGTTCTCGACGTGGGTACAGGTGGTGGTTTACCGGGTGTTGTCTTGGCAATCATGTGCCCAGATAGAGACATTCACCTGCTGGACAGCAACGGTAAAAAGGCCCGCTTTCTTTTTCAGGTGAAAACCGACCTTGGACTGGATACTATGGTGATTCACCACGACAGGGTAGAGCGGTTTCGCGACGATCGGGGGTTTGATGTGATTGTCTCGAGAGCATTTGCAGCACTGGAAGATATGGTAGCGGGCTGTCGTCACCTGCTGGGTGAAAAGGGCAGCTTTCTTGCGATGAAAGGTCAGTTTCCACAAGATGAACTCACCGCGCTTGCCGGGCTGGTGGAGCTCAAAGCATGTCACGAGCTACACGTACCCGGACTCAATGAGCAGCGCAATCTGCTGGAAATGGTTCTTACTTGACGACTGTGCCGCCCAAAAATGATTAGCCGGGTTGATACTGGCGCCCAATCCAAAAAAGAGATCTGTAATTGGCCAGAATAATAGCAATCGCAAATCAGAAAGGTGGTGTTGGTAAAACCACGACCTGCGTGAACCTGTCCGCCTCACTGGCCGCCATGGGGAAGCGCGTGTTGTTGGCTGATCTGGACCCTCAGGGCAACGCCACAATGGGCAGTGGTGTTGACAAGCATAGCGTTCAAAGAAGTATTTACGATGTGTTGATACATCGAGCGCCGGTTGCCAATGTGGTGCTCCCAGCAGGCGAATCGGGTTATCACGTATTGCCGGCAAATAGCGATTTGACAGCCGCCGAGGTTGAACTGGTTGGAGTCGAACATAGGGAGCGTCGGTTACGCGCCGCTTTGATCGAGGCGTCTGGTGATTTCGACTACATCCTGATTGATTGTCCGCCCTCTCTCAATATGCTCACATTGAATGGTCTCGTTGCTGCTGATGGTGTCATTATTGCGATGCAGTGCGAGTACTTTGCACTAGAGGGCCTCTCGGCGCTGGTTGAGACGATAGAAGGCGTGGCTGCGTCAGTGAATTCAGCGCTCGTTATAGATGGCATACTGCGCACAATGTACGACCCAAGGAACAGTTTGACCAATGAGGTATCGTCGCAGTTGCACAATCACTTTGGCGATAAGGTCTACCGCACAGTAGTGCCCAGAAATATTCGGTTGGCAGAAGCGCCCAGTTACGGTCTACCTGCTATGCATTACGACAAGTATTCACGCGGCTCCAAGGCCTATATGGCGCTTGCCGGAGAAATCGTCCGGCGTGAGGAAAAACTGGCGCTCGATAGCAGCGCTGCAACGATAGACAGCTAGGGGACGATCGATGTCTGCGAAAAAACGCGGCCTGGGGCGGGGACTTGATGCCCTTTTAGGCGCATCATCAACAGCGGGAGCCGGCGAGCAAGGTGAAGATCAGGCCAGCACAGACGATGTGGGTGCTCATAATTTGCGTGAGCTGCCGGTCGATCTTATCCAACGTGGCAAGTATCAGCCAAGGCGTGATATAGAACCTGAATCCTTGCAGGAGTTGGCCGATAGCATCACTGCCCAGGGAGTGATGCAACCCATCGTTGTCAGGCCTATCTCAGACCGTAAATTCGAGATTATTGCGGGCGAGCGTCGCTGGCGAGCGACACAATTGGCCGGCCTGGATGTGATTCCCGCAGTTATTCGCGATGTCTCAGATGAAGCGGCTATTGCCATGGCGCTCATTGAGAATATCCAGCGCGAGGACCTTAATCCAATTGAGGAAGCGGCGTCTTTGCTGCGCCTGCAGCAGGAATTTGAGCTGACACAGCAGGAAGTGGCCACCGCAGTTGGAAAGTCCCGCTCGACTGTTGCCAACCTGATGCGCCTGATGACATTGCAAGATGATGTGCGGACGCTGCTTGAGCGCGGTGATCTGGAAATGGGACACGCACGTGCCCTGCTGGGACTGGAGGGAATGGAGCAATCACATACAGCCAGAACTGTTGCCTCTAAAGGTATGTCAGTGCGCGAGACCGAGGTGTTGGTAAGAAAAATTCAGAACCGCGAGACACAGCCTAAAAGCACGAAAACACAGGACCCCAATATCCGACAGCTGCAGGATCAGCTTATGGCAAAGCTAGGTGCCAAAGTCTCGATTCAGCACACAGCTAAAGGCAAGGGTAAGTTGGTGCTTACATACAACTCTTTGGATGAGTTGGATGGAATTTTAGGACACATTCGTTAGTCTCCAGTAGTTCGTCTTGGGCACTGCATGTTGTGGTCTGTAGTTACGAAGAATCTATATCTGGTACCTCACCCTATGTGCACGCTATCTCGTTGCAACCTGCAGCGATCGTGCTGAAGTTAGCTGAGAAAAGTGAGCCAACCTACATCTAAAAGTTGGTTGAATAGCGTGTTCAATACACCTATAATGCCGCCGCCTGAAACGAGGACGAAGTCCGTGTGCCATTTGGCGAGGGGAACGAGGCGATGCATCCATGACAGGTGCCAAGATCGCGCGACCTCCGGTTCACAGAATCACCCTGTTTCAGTGCATAGGGCTTACATTTCTGACGCTGGTTACAGCGTTTCTGTTTACGGATGTAATAACCTACTCACTGATTTGTGGGGGCCTGATAGCAATCGTTCCGCAGGCGTTTTTCGCCCTTAGAACATTTCGTTATCGCGGTGCTCAATCCGCGCATGCGATGGCTCGCGCCGGTTATAGCGCAGAGGTCGGAAAGTTTTTCCTCAGCTGTGTGGGATTTGCGATGGTGTTTGCACTTTTGCGCCCAATTGATGGAGCAGCTGTTTTCGCCGGCTACGTGGCGATGTTGATGTTACATATTTTCGGGAGTTGGTGGTTACTCAGGTAACACACCAGAACCTTTTAACTAGAGAAGAGATTGATGGCAGGCGATACCCAGACAGTTTCTGAATACATTGTCCACCACCTGACGAATCTGACCTATGGTAAGTTGCCAGAAGGGTTCGAGCGTTATGATGGCAGCGTTATAGGCGCGGGTGGCCAGTGGGTAATGGCGCACGGCGGAGACGAGGCCTCAGCGATGGGCTTCAACGCCATCCACGTGGACTCGATGATCTGGTCGGTTGGACTTGGCGTTATTTTTTGCTGGTTGTTCCGAGGAGTTGCCAAGAAAGCCGAAGCCGGAGTTCCAAGTGGAGTCGTCAATTTTTGCGAAATGATCGTTGATTTTGTAGACCGCACTGTCAAGGACACCTTCCATGGCAACAACAAGCTGGTTGCCCCCCTGGCATTGACCATATTCGTCTGGGTATTCCTGATGAATCTTATGGACCTGGTACCAGTTGACCTGATTCCCCATACCTTGATGTTGCTGGGGGTTGAGTACCACAAGATAGTGCCCTCTACTGACCCTAACATTACGATGGGAATGGCGTTGGGTGTATTCATCCTGATGCTGTTTTACTCAATCAAGGTGAAAGGGTTTGGCTTTGTGAAAGAGCTGACGCTTAACCCCTTTAACCATCCGCTGTTTATTCCGATCAACCTGTTCATGGAAGTAGTAGGCCTGTTGGCCAAGCCCTTTTCGCTCGGGCTGCGGTTGTTTGGCAACATGTACGCGGGAGAAATGATTTTCATTCTGATCGCTGCATTATTCAGCGCAGGTGTTGCATGGATGCTGCCGGCAGCATTGATGCAGGTAGGTTGGGCGATATTCCATGTTCTGGTCATTACTTTGCAAGCATTCATCTTCATGGTGCTGACGATCGTGTATCTCAGC
This sequence comes from uncultured Halieaceae bacterium, assembly GCA_938045215.1. GTDB lineage: Bacteria > Pseudomonadota > Gammaproteobacteria > Pseudomonadales > Halieaceae > CALINF01. The sequence goes on from CALINF010000132.1 coordinate 4,059, forward strand.
ATGGCGCATGAAGATCACTAATTAACTTTAACCTTAGTTTTTACCCTAGGAGAAAATGATGGAATTAATTTACGTTGCTGCCGCAATTATGATGGGCCTTGGCGGCCTGGGTGCTGCGATTGGTGTAGGCCTGCTGGGCGGAAAGCTCATCGAAGGTTCTGCTCGTCAGCCTGAGCTGGCACCCAAGCTGCAGACTACTTTCTTCCTCGGCGCAGGCCTGGTAGATGCGATCCCCATTATTGGTGTTGGTATCGCTATGTACCTGATCTTCGTTGTTGCTGCCTAACAGCGACCCCGGCAAGTGTGGGATTGCCTGTTTGGGTAGTCCCCGGAACTTTGTAAGGAGCAAGGCGTGAATATTAACCTTACGCTTATAGGACAGATGATCGCGTTTGTCTGCTTTGTTGTTTTCTGCATGAAGTATGTGTGGCCTCCTATTCTGGCCGCCATGGCAGAACGCGAGAAGAAGATAGCAGACGGATTAGCAGCTGCCGATCGAGCCAGCCATGATCTTGAGCTGGCCCAGGAGAAGGCTGTTGAACGCATGAAGGAAGCCAAAGTTGAGGCTTCCGGCATTGTGGATTCTGCCAACAAGCGCGCAAACCAGATTATCGACGAGGCGAAAGAAGCCGCACATGTAGAGGCTGATCGTGTGAAAGCTTCTGCCCAGGCTGAAATTGAGCAGGAAACCAATCGCGCGCGTGAAGAATTGCGTACGCAGGTTGCCGCCTTGTCTCTTGCCGGTGCCGAGAAGGTGCTGGGTGCCAGTATCGACCATGCTGCCCACGCGCAGTTGGTAGATAAGCTGGCTGAAGAACTCTAGCCAAGAGGATGTTATGGCTGAACTAAGTACACTCGCTCGACCGTACGCCAGAGCAGCGTTTGAATATGCTCGCGGCGGCGACGCCCTGGAGGCGTGGTCGGAGCAACTGGCAACCGCAGCAGCGGTCACACAGGACGACACAATGCAGTCCGTGTTCTCTAACCCTTCACTCACCGCTGCGCAGCAGGCGCAGATGTTTGGTGAGGTCTGTGGAGAGGCACTGTCTGAGAAGGTGCAGAATTACATCGCTATTCTCGCGTCCCATAAGCGTCTGCCGCTCTTGCCAGAGATCTACGTCCTGTTTGCGCGTTACAAAGCGAATCAGGAGAAGTCTGTAGACGTGGAGGTTGTTTCTGCGTTCGACCTGGACGATGCCACTAGCGACAGGCTCGCTAGCGTATTGGGTAAAAAGTTAGAGCGCGACGTCAAGGTGAGCACCAGTACAGACAAAGATCTATTGGGTGGCATTTTAATCAGGGCCGGCGATCTTGTGATCGATGGCTCGGTGCGCGGTAGGCTGAACAAGCTGGCCGAAGCAATGAATTCGTAGGATTGAGGAACAGAGCATGCAGCAGCTGAATCCATCAGAGATTAGTGAGATTATCAAACAACGCATCGACCAGCTCGATGTGTCGTCTGAAGCTCGCAACGAGGGCACCGTAGTTGCGGTGACCGACGGCATTATCCGTATTCACGGTCTCACCGACGTTATGTACGGTGAAATGATCGAGTTTGACGGCGGCATTTACGGTATGGCGCTTAACCTTGAACGAGACTCAGTCGGTGCAGTAGTGCTGGGCGAGTACAAGGGTCTGGCTGAAGGCCAGTCCTGTCGTTGCACAGGTCGTATTCTTGAAGTACCTGTTGGTCCCGAGCTTCAGGGCCGCGTTGTCGACGCCCTGGGCGCACCAATTGATGGCAAAGGGCCTGTTAATGCAGCATTGACCGATGCGCTGGAAAAAGTGGCACCGGGTGTTATTGAGCGACAGTCAGTTGACCAGCCAGTACAGATCGGTTTGAAAGCGATCGACGCGATGGTGCCTATCGGAAGGGGCCAGCGTGAGCTGATTATTGGCGATCGCCAGATTGGTAAAACAGCGATTGCTGTTGATGCGATTATTAACCAGAAAAACACCGGTATTAAGTGCGTCTATGTAGCTGTTGGCCAGAAAGCCTCGTCTGTCGCGGCTGTGGTGCGAAAGCTGGAAGAGCATGGCGCGATGGATCACACCATTGTTGTTGCCGCCACCGCATCGGATCCTGCGGCTATGCAGTATTTGGCGCCATTTGCGGGATGCACAATGGGTGAGTACTACCGCGATCGCGGTGAAGATGCTCTGATCATTTATGACGATCTGACCAAGCAGGCATGGGCCTATCGCCAGATTTCATTGCTGCTTCGTCGTCCTCCAGGTCGAGAGGCGTACCCTGGCGATGTGTTCTATTTGCACTCTCGCTTGCTTGAGCGGGCCGCACGTGTGAACTCTGACTACGTAGAGAAATTTACTAACGGCGAAGTTAAAGGTAAGACCGGTTCTCTCACAGCATTGCCTGTGATTGAAACACAGGCGGGTGACGTCTCCGCGTTCGTACCGACTAACGTGATTTCGATCACCGACGGGCAGATCTTCCTGGAGGCCGATATGTTTAACGCCGGCGTCCGTCCAGCAATGAACGCGGGTATCTCCGTTTCTCGTGTTGGTGGTGCTGCTCAGACCAAGATTATCAAGAAGCTGTCTGGCGGTATTCGTACAGCGCTGGCCCAGTATCGTGAGCTGGCGGCATTCTCCCAGTTCGCCTCCGATCTGGATGATGCGACAAAGGCGCAGCTCGATCACGGTGAGCGCGTTACTGAATTGATGAAGCAGAAGCAGTACTCTCCGCTGAGTGTTGCTGAAATGGGTGTTGTGCTCTACGCAGCAAATGAAGGCCTGTTGCAGGAAGTTGAAGTCAGCAAGATCGGTGATTTCGAGGCGTCTTTGCTGTCGTACATGCACGCAGAACACGCGGAATTGATGACAGCTATTGTTGAGAGCGGTGATTATAACGACGAGATCGAAGCGTCCTTCAAGGCAGCTCTCGAGACGTTCAAAGCGACGCAGAGCTGGTAAGTCAGAGGATCTAGAAAATGGCAGTCGGAAAAGAAATCCGCACCAAGATCAATAGTATCCAGAGTACGCAGAAAATCACCAGTGCCATGGAAATGGTAGCGGCGAGCAAAATGCGACGGGCACAGGATCGTATGGAAGTCGGCAAGCCGTATGCGCGCCGGATCCGTTCTGTGGTCGGTCATATAGCCAATGCGGCGCCCGAGCATCGCCATATGTATATGGTTGAACGCGAGGTCAAGCGTGTGGGCTACATCGTTGTAGCAACTGATCGTGGCCTCTGCGGTGGACTGAATATCAACCTGTTCAAGGCTACTGTTAGATCGATGAAACAGTGGGCTGATCAGGGGATCGATGTTGAATTGAGCCTGATTGGCGCTAAAGCGGCAGCGTTCTTCAACAGCTATGGCGGTAATGTCACAGCGGCGATTCGTGATATCGGTGAAGCACCTGCAGTTGCCGACCTGATCGGCGGTGTGAAAACCATGCTCGATGCCTATTCTGAAGGTCGCATCGACCGGCTGTATCTGGTGAGTAATCAGTTCGTCAACACGATGACGCAGGATCCTGCGGTAGAACAGTTGCTTCCGCTGGAAGCAGAAGAGTCTGACGAGATGAAGCATCACTGGGATTATATCTATGAGCCCGAGGCGAAAGATCTTCTGGAAGGCTTGCTGACTCGCTATATCGAGTCTCAAGTATTTCAAGCTGTTGTCGAGAACGCTGCCTGTGAGCAGGCCGCGCGAATGCTGGCGATGAAAAACGCCACTGAAAACGCGGGCGATCTTATCGATGATCTGCAACTGATTTACAACAAGGCACGTCAGGCATCGATTACCCAAGAGCTGTCAGAAATTGTTAGCGGTGCGGCGGCGATTAGCTGATTCGCATGAGAAAGACTTCGGCGTCGGAACGCAATCCGCGCCAGCACGAATTGAAATTTGATATAGAGGATCCGGACATGAGCAGCGGTCGAGTCGTACAAATTATCGGCGCGGTAATCGACGTGGAATTCCCACGCGATAGCGTGCCGCAGGTATACCACGCACTCAAGATTAGCGAGAAAGATATCACCCTGGAAGTACAGCAGCAGTTAGGCGATGGCGTGGTACGTACGATTGCGATGGGGTCTTCTGAAGGCCTCAGCCGTGGTCTCAGCGTTGAGAATACCGAAGCACCGATTATGGTTCCCGTTGGCGTTGAAACGCTGGGCCGAATCATGGATGTGCTGGGTAACCCCATTGATGAGCGCGGTCCGATCGGAGAGCAGGAGCGTTCAGCCATTCACCGCAAGGCACCTGCTTATGACGAGCTTTCAGCGTCAGACGAGTTGCTCGAAACAGGCATCAAGGTGATTGACCTGGTATGCCCATTCGCGAAGGGCGGTAAGGTTGGTTTGTTTGGTGGCGCCGGTGTAGGCAAGACCGTAAACATGATGGAGCTGATCAACAACATCGCTACAGAGCACGCGGGTTTGTCAGTATTTGCGGGAGTAGGAGAGCGTACTCGAGAGGGTAACGACTTCTACTACGAGATGCAGGAATCCAAGGTCGTTGATGTAGAGACTCTGGGCAACTCAAAAGTGGCGATGGTTTACGGGCAGATGAATGAGCCGCCCGGTAACCGTTTGCGCGTTGCATTGACTGGCCTGACCATGGCCGAGAAAGTCCGCGACGAGGGACGTGACGTACTGCTGTTCGTCGACAATATCGATCGTTATACACTGGCGGGAACCGAGGTATCGGCACTGCTGGGTCGTATGCCTTCTGCGGTAGGTTATCAGCCTACGCTGGCCGAAGAGATGGGTGTTCTGCAGGAGCGTATTACGTCTACCAAGGTTGGCTCAATCACATCGATCCAGGCGGTTTATGTACCGGCGGACGATTTGACTGACCCGTCACCCGCAACCACGTTTGCTCACCTGGATTCCACAGTTGTACTGTCTCGTGATATTGCAGCGAAAGGTATTTATCCTGCGGTAGACCCACTGGACTCCACATCGCGTCAGCTGGATCCACTGCTGATCGGCAATGAGCACTACGATGCCGCGCGTGGCGTTCAGTCTGTATTGCAGCGTTACAAAGAGCTGAAAGATATTATTGCAATTCTGGGTATGGACGAGCTGTCGGAAGAAGACAAGCAGACAGTATCGCGCGCGCGTAAAATCGAACGTTTCCTGTCGCAGCCGTTCCATGTGGCAGAAATCTTTACCGGTTCTCCAGGCAAGTACGTTTCGCTCAAAGACACAATTGCCGGTTTCAACGGCATTCTGGCTGGGGAGTATGATCACCTGCCAGAGCAGGCGTTCTACATGGTAGGCAGCATCGACGAAGCGGTCGAGAAAGCCGCTAACCTGTAAGGCAGTCAACGAGGCCCATACTATGGCAATGACCATTCACTGCGATATCGTCAGCGCCGAGGAAGAGATATTCTCTGGCCTCGTCGAGATGCTGGTCGCAACCGGGGAGCTTGGGGAACTGGGCGTCAGTTACGGTCACGCACCTTTGCTGACGTCGCTGATACCCGGCCCTGTTCGTATCGTTACTCAATCTGGCGATGAGCAGGTGTACTATGTTTCCGGAGGCTTCCTAGAGGTTCAACCGGGCGTCGTGTCAATATTGGCAGACACCGCAATACGAGCCGGTGATGTCGACGAGGCGGCGGCGGAAGAAGCTCGCCGGGAAGCAGAACACGCTCTGGAGAACCAGACCGGCGACTTCGATTATGGTCGCGCATCTGCACAATTGGCTGAAGCCGCGGCGCAGTTGGCGACTCTGCGAAAAATGCGGAATCGGTCCGGTCGCGGTTGATAGTGGTTTAAATAAGCATGATCAACAACCCCGGCCTGCCGGGGTTTTTTGTGTCTGTCGAAGCCGTTTCTACACGCTATAACAGCTCCCACAGGGCATCGAACAGAATCTGTTGTGTCGATGCGATGGCGGCGGAGTCAATGATCACCACGACGGGGTAGTTCTCGTCGGCCAGTGTGATCATGGCCACTTTGGGAGGATAGATCGCGATGTAGGATGCGTCAGCCGTCGCCTTTCCAGGCAGCCACTTACGCTCCGCCAACTCCGCATCGTCGCCCCCTTCTCCAACCGCAAGCACCCGAACGCTGATGCCTCTGGCTTCTCTTTGCCGGGTAAAATTGGGAAACGGCCGGTACAGATGTTCGCGCAGGGTTTTTGCAGAAATAACGGAATAGCTTTGGCTGGGTGAGAGTGCAGCCCCATCAAGGATGTCCCGCAAGACCAGCTCCACACCATCGTCTCCCTCGTAGAAGCGAACATTACCCGGGCTGAACTCCGTCTGGCTTTGTTTCAAGGCGGGAATCACGTCTCGTCGCAACCGATCCATGGCCAGGGTCAGCGCTTGTTGACGCTTTTCACCCAGGCTAAGCAGACGCTCGGGGTCTTCTGCCTGGAACACGCGCCGCTTGCCCCGCGGAAAATAATTGACCACACCTTTGCCGGCGAGAACTTTTAGTGTCTCGTAGGTGGTGCCCCGATTGACGCCTGATTCACTCGCAACATCCCTTATCGAAGCCGGTCCCAGCTTTAATAGCGCCTGGTATACGGTTACCTCTCTGGGGCTGAGACCCAGCGCCCCCAAGCTTTCCTCAATCATTGTCATAATTTTTATGACAAACCTCGTTGTATTAAAAAAAGGACTGTTTAATATGCGCTTTCTCCCACCCTAATGTCAAAAGGTAGGTGACACCGAGCTTCGGCGGCGCCTTTCAATAAGAGATTAATTATGTCTGTCGAGATCATTATCCTAGCGGCCGGTCAAGGTACGCGTATGCAGTCCCCGCTTCCCAAAGTGTTACATCAGGTGGCTGGCAAACCTTTGCTGCGACATGTTATTGAAACGGCCACCCAGCTTGAGCCTGCCGTCATACACGTAGTGGTTGGACACGGCGCGCAACAGGTGCAGGCAGAGTGCGCTGACATCGGCGGACTGCAATGGCATATTCAGGCCGAGCAACTGGGCACTGGGCACGCGGTCATGCAGGCGATGCCGGCTCTCGCGCAGGATAGTCAGGTAGTAGTGCTGTATGGCGATGTGCCCTTGCTACGGATCGAGTCATTGCGGAATTTGATAGAGGCCAGCCGAACCGGTCCAGCCTTGTTGACTGCGAAATTGGCAGACCCTTCTGGTTATGGGCGGATACTGCGCTCGGAAACTGGTGAATTGTTAGGTGTGGTGGAGGATAAGGACGCATCAACGGAGCAGCGGGCTATCGCTGAGATTAATACTGGCGTGCTGGCATCGCCCGCCTCAGACCTTAAGCACTATTTACCCAAGGTGAACAACGACAACAGCCAGGGTGAATATTACTTACCCGATATTCTGCCCTTGGTGTTAAAGGCGGGTAA
>CALINF010000133.1 GCA_938045215.1 uncultured Halieaceae bacterium
TGATTAGCCTCGGGCTGACCTTTGCATTCACCGATTTTGACAGCCTGCGCTATCTCAGCCTCATTACGCTTGTGCTGTTGGTAGTGTGGGTGATCGCCGCTCGATATGCCGGACGCAAGTTTCGGGAGTTTGAGCAAGCCAGCACTGACTGATCACTGGCTGGGTCGATGTCAGGGGCGATAGTTAACGTTAAAGCTCACCTCAGCTTCGAGTCCGTCAAAATCGCGCGCCACTACCCGGATACGCAAGCTGCCCTGCTCCTTTGCGGGTGGATGGAACTGGAAGCGACGGTGCAGACTGTCAAACTTGACCCAGCCAGGCAGACGACTTGAGTGAATAGCAAAGGCCTGGTATTTCAGCGCATCTCCTACATCGGGGTCCACAAACGTGTCGGCATCAAGCTCCAAAAGAGACAGCTGTCCGGCTGGTAGCTGCAGGTCTTTCAGGGGCGCCTGAACCACTGGAGGCATATTGCCAAGATTGTCCGAGACACACTGGGTATGGTGGCGACCGATCGCGCGTGACATAAGCAGCAGGACGCAGGCCAGTGCGATATTTGTCATGACGAAACCCACGATACTCAGGCCAATAACAATGCTTGCCAGGTAGACGAAACTGCCCGACAGCACATCACCCACCCTGAAGAAAAATGTGTCTATCGTGTGTTTCCCTACGTACTTCTCTTCGCGGCTCACAGGTAGGAACAGGGCATGGCGAGTGGTGGTCTGGAGAGAATAATTCATGCTGTTTTCCAGAATCATCGCAGTACGTATAACCGCCAGAATGGGCAGTAATGCAATCATGCTGTAGTTGATGATCATCAAAATCGGCAGTATGTGCAGTGCACCGGTGATGCCCATGCGGTCATAAATCTTTGCAACCAGAAACAGTTGAATCAGAAAGCCCAACAGTGTGGATATAAACAGGTAGCGTGAATAGAATTCTGTGATGTACATATCGATGGCCGCAGTGCTTAGATCGGCTGCTCCCTGGGTGGCGGCATCAGTCACGAATGTGGCAAGAATGTATTCACCGTTGGTGTTGATAAGGTTCAGTACGATAACGAAGCCAGCGATGAGCGACAGATAGCGGCTGCGCCAGACGATCTGAAAGCCTTCAAGCAATGGGTAGGGCCTGTCGTCGCCGCGCTCCTGGGTAAACGAGCAGGAACCATTGGGGATCGTGTGCTCTGTTTTTTTGCTAAGCCACCAGGGTATGCACAGTAGTGCACCTGCCGCACACATTACCCCGTCATGCCCCAGCACCCGGTCGAGGTCGCTGGCTAAACCTGACCCCAGTAAAGCACCAAACGCGGCGGCTGCGGCTATTAGTGGGAAGATGCGTTGTCCGGACTTGAGATTAAACAGATCTGCAGCGAACGCCCAGAACAGAGCCAAAACCATGACAGAGAATATGCCAAGCCAGACATAGAATGCGATCGCTACCGGAACGCCAATGCGATAGCACAGGGCAAACAGTGCCAGGTTGGCAACAAAGAAAAGCAGGGTGTTACGAAACAGATGGTGCTTTTCGTCCAGGTTACTTACTTGCTGATAGAGCCGGGCGAAAACTGGCACGATCAGCATCAGCAGAATGGCCTGCAACGCAGTGGAGTAGGCTTTAAGCTCGGCAGAGCCGTCGGCCAGTATCATAGGCTCCCTGATTACCTTGAGCAGGTAATAGGCAAACATAATGACAAAAGCTTGAATGCACAGTTGTAGCGCTGCCCTACCTTCGCCGGGTCGCAGCGTGGTAAACAGCGAGAGAAACCGCTCTGTCCGTGAGAATCGCTGCATGCAGAGTGTCTGGTCTGTTACAGTTGGCCAGAGTATAGCGTGTAACGCGAATTGACGCGGGAAATTGCAGCGACAGACTGCGAAATCGACAGATAAAGTAAGGGCAAGGAGACAGCTCATGGCAGCAGTAGTCAGGATCCATAGTACTGGCGGACCAGACGTTATGCAGTTGGAGTCAGTGACGCTTGAGCCTCCGGGGCCGGGTATGGTTACCGTGGAAAATCGCTCCATAGGGCTGAATTTTATCGATACCTATCATCGTAGTGGGCTTTATCCTTTACCTCTGCCCAGTGGCATCGGCATGGAAGGTGCGGGTGTGGTGACGGCAGTGGGTGAGGATACGCACTGGCGGGTTGGTGATCGGGTGGCTTACTGTTCTGCCGGTTTCGGAAGTTATGCGCAGGCACTTAACCTTCCAGGTGTGCGTCTGGTTGAGATTCCCGATGGCATTTCCTTTGATATTGCCGCTGCGGCGATGCTCAAAGGGCAAACAGCTGAGTACCTTATTCAGCGTACGTACCCTCTTCAGGCAGGTGAGACCTGTCTGTTCCATGCTGCGGCAGGCGGCGTGGGCCTGATTTTTGGCCAGTGGGCGCGCAGTTTGGGCGCTACTGTGATCGGTACGGTAGGGTCTCACGAAAAGGGTGAACTGGCGCTGCGGCACGGTTATGATCATGTAATCAACTACCGGCAGGACAATGTTTTGGAACGTGTGCTTGAGATAACAGGGGGAGAAAAGTTGCCTGTTGTTTACGATGGCGTGGGGGCCGACACATTCAGCGACTCCCTGGATTGTTTGCGGCCTCGTGGGTTGATGGTGAGCTTTGGCAACGCCTCGGGTGCACCCGCACCGCTGGATCTTCAGTTGCTGGCTGGCAAGGGGTCACTGTTCGTGACACGCCCGACGTTGATTTCCTATACGGCTGACACACTCGAGCTGCGTCAGTCTGCCAAAGACCTGTTTGACCGTATTGCAGACGGCAAGATTACCATCGAGATAAATCAGCGCTATGCGCTCAAGGATATACAACAGGCTCATCGTGACCTTGAGGCACGCCTCACCACGGGATCCACCATTATTGAACCCTGATCTACGCACCCTCAAGGACGTCTGATATGCCCAGCTCACTGACTCCTGTAACGCTCACGGGCCAGTTAATCAGCCTGGAGCCTCTCGACCAGAGCCATGCTCAGGGTCTGTATAACCGCGGTCGCAATGCAGCAGACTGGATTTACATGCCCAGATCCTGTTTCGTCGATCTCGCAGACGCCCGTCAGTGGATCGACGAAGCACTCGAAGCAGCCCAGCAGCTTCCTTTTGCCATCATAGAAAATGCCAAGAGTAAGGTCGCTGGTAGCACCCGCTACCTGAATATCAGGCCCGAGCACCACTCACTGGAAATCGGCTGGACCTGGTTGGGGCAGGAGTGGCAACGCACTGGTGTCAATACCGAGGCAAAGCTATTGCTGCTGGAATACGCATTTGAGCGGTTGGGATGTCGCCGCGTGGAGTTTAAGGCAGATGGGCGCAATCTTCGCTCGCAACGGGCGCTGGAGCGCATTGGGGCGATACGCGAAGGGCTATTGCGCAAGCATATGGTCGTGCAGGAGGATTTCTCGCGAGATTCAGTTTACTTCAGCGTGATTGATGATGAATGGCCGCAGGTGCGCGCGCGGCTGCAGCAATTGCAGCAGCGGGAGCCCGCTGCTGATAGCCACTACTGAACGGTTTCGTTTTCTGTAAAGTGCCCGGCAAAGAGTGGGGAGCTCAGGTAGCGCTCGCCCGAGTCGGGTAAAATCACAACAATCACTTTCCCCTCGTTTTCTGGTAGTTTGGATACCCGATCGGCCACGGCCATTGCAGCGCCGCATGAAACCCCCGCCAGAATCCCTTCCTGTTGCATGAGCTTGTGTGCCCACTCAAAAGCCTCTTCGTTGCTCACCTGCTCAACCTGATCGACCATGCTCAAATCCAGATTACCAGGAACAAAGCCGGCGCCAATGCCCTGTATTTTGTGCGGCCCGTGTTCAGGCGTTTCGCCCGCCTTGGCCGCGGTAATCATTGTGGTTGATGTTGGCTCTACTGCCACAGTCGTAATGGCTTTGCCTTGCGTATTTTTGATATAGCGTGAAATACCCGTGAGGGTGCCACCGGTACCCACTCCGGATACCAGGATGTCGATACCACCCTGGGTATCTTTCCAGATTTCAGGTCCCGTGGTGGTTTCGTGAATTGCCGGATTCGCTGGGTTCTCAAACTGATGTGGACCCCAGTATTTAGAGGTGTCCGAGTTGATAATTTCTTCGGCACGCGCAATTGCAGCGGGAATACCCTTTGATCCGTCGGTCGTAATGACCTGTGCGCCCAACGCTTTCATCAACATGCGACGCTCGAGGCTCATCGTATTGGGCATGATGAGAATGCAGCCATAGCCGCGGGCAGCCGCCACAAATGCCAAGGCGATGCCTGTGTTGCCGCTGGTGGGTTCTACGATGGTCATGCCCGGCTTCAGGCTGCCATCCTTTTCTGCGGCGATGACCATGCTGGTGCCGATACGACATTTAACCGACATCGCTGGATTGCGGTTTTCCAGCTTTGCATAAATATTGCCGTCGCTGATACGGTTGATTTTCACGAGGGGTGTCTGACCTATCGTTTCGGAATTGTCTGCGAAGATGTGACTCATGTGATGTACTCCCGTAGGAAAACTGTATTGCATCGAAGGGTAGTACGGGGCCGGTGCACTGTCCAATAAGGCGTCGCTATAGGGCGGTTTGCAGGGTTATGAGCGCAGGCTTACCAAGCGCGTACAAGCCGTAGTAGAGCATATTTTTTGCAAGAAAAAGTGAGAGTTCCGGAACTATCTCATTCCGACCCGGTCTCACTAATCAGTGATGGCTGCAGGCAACATGTAGTGGGCAGTGGTGCCCGGCGTTGCCCGAAGTCCCATCCAGGTCTAACCCCTGCTCTTTATAGAGAGCTCCGTCTCCTGCCGGCCTTTTAGGCCGGCTTTTTTTATTCGACAGACCGTGCGCGCAGCAGTGTTTCCAGTGTCTGGGGTCCCAGCAGCGTGCTGTGCAGTTCCCCTGAGGGGGCGATGATAACTGTAGTAGGCAGCACCATGGGGCGTGGAATGCCCAGTGCTTCAGATGGGTCGCTGGACAAGGTGTCGAAGCCCACTTTCAAGCTGGTAAGCTGTTGCTCCAGCTCTTGTCCGGTAACACCGTCATAATTAACTCCGAGCACGGTAATGTCGTTGTGGTCTGCGTCGAGTGCGTTGAGCTCGGGAATTTCCTTGATGCAGGGCTTACACCACTGCGCCCAGTAATTCACGTAAACCCACTGACCCTTGCTTTCCTCCAAGCGTTGCGCAAGGTCGACGGTCAGCGACGACGCTGTGTTGGGGGTTGATCCATTGTCGCCTGGTGCGCATCCGATACCCAATACAACGATGAGCGAAACCAGTAGTCTTGATGTCATTGTTCGTAAAGCTCCGCGATACTTGTGGCTAACAGTTCATGTTGCTGCTGGCGTTGTGAGTCCAGCAACGCGTGGGCCTTCTGCTGCCAGGGTAAATGATTTGCGATGTTGTCACTGCCAACGGGCAGTTCCTCATTGATCCACTCTTTGAGTTGCCAGAATGAGACCGTTTGAAGGTCACGACTGAGTACATAGTTGCCTTTCTGGTCCTGTGTGATCAGCTTTTTGTCAATAAACCGGTCGCGCAATTCCCGCCAGGTTTCACTGTCCAGCCCCCTCGTAACCTCGTGCTTGCCGTTTAGCAACTCTATCTCCCGCACATACTTGCCTACCTTCTGCCGTTGCCAGAACAGATACAGGACATCGAGCGCTTTCAATACTGTCGGTCTGAACGCTTGCTCGTTAGACTGATAAGCCGACAGACTGTGTACCAGTATTCCGCCCATTAGTACGATGATCCATGACAGATAGATCCATAGCAGAAACAGCGGCACGGCCGCGAACGCGCCGTAGATGAAAGTATAGTTGGATCCGACCACCAGATCGGTAAACAGCGCACGGGCAGTATTGAAGGAAAGCGCTGCGACAAACCCGCCAAAGACAGCGTGGCGAAAGGGTACGCGACAGTTCGGTACCGCAACGTAGATCAGTGTAAAGCCCGCTGTGCTCAGCAGAAGAGGCGA
>CALINF010000134.1 GCA_938045215.1 uncultured Halieaceae bacterium
ATTTCATCTGCGCCCTCGGTAATGCGATAACGACGGTGATGGCGATAAATGTGCTCAAACGGCTTGTAGCGTGAGTAGCCCATCCCCCCGTGCACCTGCATAGCAGTATCGGCCGCCTCACAACACAGTCGATTAGCCTGATAGTTACAGATCGACACTTTATCCGACACAGAGAACGCACCGTCTTTATCCATCAACCACGCGGTCTTGTGAATCAACGCGCGCAGCATCTCGCAGCGTGCCTGCAAGTCAACCAGCGGAAACTGTATAGCCTGATTGGCGGACAACGGCTTGCCAAAAGGCTTGCGCTCAGTGGCATATTTAACCGACTCGTTCACGCAATACTGCGCCGCGCCAAGGCTGGAGGCTGCCTGACGAATCCGATTCTCGTTGAAGAAATGCTGCACTACCTGCAGTCCCCTACCCTCACCGCCGAAAATACTGTTATCAGGTACGCGGACATCCTTAAACGTTACATGCGCGTGGTCGGTGGGCATATTGAAGGTCCATAGATACTCCTCTACGTTCACGCCCGGGGCATCCATGGGCACCATGAACGCGGTAATCCCTCTACCATCGCCTGCCTCACCCGACGTGCGCGCCATCACCATATCGTGGCTGGCTTTGTGCACACCGGTATTCCAGGTTTTCTCGCCATTGATAATCCAGTGGTCGCCGTCTCGAACAGCAGAAGTTTCCATGTGTGTAGCATCTGAGCCGTGGGCTGGCTCGGTAATCCCAAAGGCAAAACCCCGGGTGGCGTTCTTCAAATGTTCCAGCCACTCATCCTGCTGCTCTGGCGTACCATATTCCAGCATGAGTAGCAGACCAATGTTGTTGCCTACCACCGAGTGCTCGTTCTGAAGATCGTTGTGCAAACCCAGGCCCTGCACTGCAAGGTGTTCGCGAATGATGGCCATGCCCAGGTTTGATCCGCCACGTCCGCCATGCTCAGGCGGGAATGGATAACTGAATATGCCCGCCTTTATCGCCAGCTGTTTGGCCTTGTGCAGTAGCTGCTCCCACTCCTCATTCGGCAGGCCGTCTCGCTCCCAATCTGTGCGAGCGTCCTCCCTGCGGTAATCAAAGAATCGGATGTTATCGTCCTGCTGCTCCAGAGGCTTGATCTCATCCCTCACAAACTGATCCACTTCCTCAAGAAATGCGGCGATATCGGCGGGAATTTCAAAATCCATAGTCTTCTCTCTTGGTTTTCTTGTGCTAAAGGGTCAAATTTACCGGGTTGTTCACGTACTGATGATAGACCATGTCGGCGAGCACCGGCGACGCAAGTCCGACACCGCCATCTCTATTGATGCACCCACTGCTTTCCATTCACGCGCGCGAGTTGTAGCATCCTTCCTCATTGTGGCGCTAGCAAACCAGCGCTGCGCCTTCTTAACAAACCAGGGATTGCCTCATGAGTGAACTTTTCTCCCCACTGACCTTCAATCACGGCCCCAGCATGAAGAACCGGTTCATGCTGGCACCACTGACGAATTGCCAAAGCGGAGTTGATGGCGTGCTGTCGGATGAAGAGTTTCACTGGCTCACACTGCGTGCCCGAGGTGGCTTTGGTCTCACCATGACCTGCGCAGCTCACGTGCAACGTATTGGCCAGGGCTTTCCTGGACAACTGGGCATCTGGAGTGACAAACACCTGCCTGGCTTGACGCGTCTTGCGCACGAAATCAAAACTCACGACAGCGTGGCTATCTGTCAATTGCATCACGCGGGCATGCGCTCGCCAGCTGAGTTGATCGGCGAGGCACCGGTATGTCCATCGGCCAACGAACGCGCAGGCGCGCGCGGACTGAGTCTTGAAGAAACCGAACAACTGATAGAGGATTTTATAGCTGGCGCAGTTCGCGCCGAGCAAGCAGGCTTTCATGGCGTCGAACTTCATGGCGCGCACGGCTATATCCTGTGTCAGTATTTCAGCGCGTCTATCAATCATAGAACCGATCGCTTTGGCGGCAGTCTGGAGAATCGCTTTCGCATACTATTTGACATCATCGAAGGCGTCAGAGCACGATGCGGCAGTGACTTCATCCTGGGCGTACGTTTATCGCCTGAGCGTTTCGGCATGCAACTCCCAGAAGTATTACAGATAGCACAGCAGTGCCTACTGGACGAGCGGCTCGACTTTCTTGATATGTCACTGTGGGATGTGTTCAAGGAACCCGAGGACCCTGCGTACTCAGGCAAAACCTTACTCCAGCACTTCGCCGCACTTGAGCGCGGCTCCGTGCGTCTTGGGGTTGCCGGTAATATCCGCACGCCGGAACAGGCCGAGGAAGCTCTTGCCGAAAATATTGACTGGATCATGTTGGGCCGCGCCGCCATCCTCAATCACGATTTCCCCGCCCAATACCAGGAGGATCCGGCATTCGTGCCAGCAGCCATTCCGGTTACCCGCGCGCATTTACGCAACGAGGGTTTGAGCGAGGGTTTCATCGATTACTTTGGCGGCAATTGGCCGGAAAATCTGGCCGACTGACGCGCCCGAATCTTCTGACAGTGTCTGCAATGACAACTGGCTTCACAATGGCGCATGGCAACGCATTTATAGACATCAGATGACAGCGGTACCCGCTCTCATGAAACCCAGTGGCACTGAGCAAGGTGCCAGGCGCTTTGCGGTATTGCTAGCGGGCTTTAATCGACGCCAGACTATGGCATAGTCTGGCTATACATCGTGAGCGGGATTCATGTGTTGAGAGTTTTCTGGTTCTTTGCCGGTATTGCAGCTTTGCTGCTTGGCTACCTGGCGCTGCAAGACCCAAGCAACAGCGGGCCATGGCTTTCCGGCCAAACCAGAACGCCCACCGCCGAAATTTCCGGACGCACGCTGTCGATAACCGATGTCAGAGACTTTCGCTACGCCCCGGGTAGTACAGAGATTGTCGACAAGCGCTATTTGGATAAAACCTACGACCTGGATAGGCTCCAACGGGTGTGGTTCGGCCTGTCACATTTCGGGCCATATGGCCTGGCCCACTCATTTCTCAGCTTTGAATTCACCGGCGGCGGTAATCTTGTACTTTCACTGGAGGCCAGACTGCGTCCCAAGCAAAGATTTAGCCCGACTCTGGGCATGCTACGGCAGTACACGAAGGTCTTTGTGATGGCTACTGAACGTGACGTGATCGGCTTGAGAAGCCATCACCGCGGAGAGCGAGTGCTGCTGTACCCCATTGTTGCGTTTGCTGAATCCAACCCAGAGGCGTTTCTGCGCACGTTCCTCGGCGATCTGAATGAACTGGCCAGCGCTCCCGAATTTTATAACACCCTCTTGGACAACTGCCTGACCAACTTGCTGAAGAATACGGCGAAGAGTGGCGAAATCGGGTTCACCGACCTGCGGGTGCTGTTCCCGGGCAGATCAGACAGATTGACCTATGCCTTTGGCGCTACCCCCGACAGCATGCCATTTGAAACCGCGCGCGAGATGGCAACGATTCGACCTGAACTTACTGACACGCAGGACAGCGAATTCTCCACTAGAATTCGCTGCGGCTGGGCGCACCTGTTTCCAGAACTGGCTGGAGCCTGTGCGGATGTATCGGCTCAAGAAAACGCAGTTGCGCACTAGACAGCGTACAAGCCCTGTTCCCCTCAGACACCCGAAGTAGGGCTATCTCTATCAGGCTGTCAAACCGCCATCCACCATATACACGCCGCCATTCAAAAACCGGCTCTCCTCGCTGGCAAGAAACAGCATCAGGTTGGCAACATCTGACGGCACGCCGTAGCGTCCCATGGGAATTCTTGCGATCATTGCTTCGCGCATGACTTCGGGCGACTCCGGCATCGTGCCCTGCTCCAGTGATTCGATCATACGACCTTCAATTGGCGCCGGATTCACCGTGTTAACACGGATATTCACCGGACCACCCTCCTTGCACACCGAACGCATCAGACCGATAACTGCGTGCTTACTGGTGTTGTAAGCAGACAATCCCGGAGCGCCCGATACCCCGGCAATTGACGAGGTTATAATAATACTGCCGCCGCCCGATGCCGCCATCGCCGGAAATACATGCTTAGCGCCCAGAAAGGGGCCAATGACATTGATATCAATGAGACGCCGAAACGCATCGGTGGGGTATTCCGCTACGGGCGCCACCACACCTTAGATACCGGCGTTTGCCAGCAGCACGTCAATGCGTCCAAACACTTCCAGCGCTTTGCTCACATAGGCCTGGGTGTCTTCCTCAGAGGTGACATCGGCTACGCAATAATCAACCCGCTCACCCCCTAACGCCTGCACGGCCTCTTGCAGCGCGGACTCATTGAGATCAACCAGGAGAACCTGCGCGCCGCCCGCCAGAAACTGCCTGGCAATCTCGCGCGCAATTTCGCCCGCGCCGCCAGTGAGAATGACTGATTTACCCGTTACTGTTGTCATGTTTTTCCCTGTCGTTATTGATTATTAGAGGTGATCGCTCGAAACCGTCGTCTGCTGCACTGGATCTGCCCGCGCACCAAGACTTTGAGAATAGATCAATTCACAGTTTGTGCTAGTCTCTTGCTTCGACTTGTATCAATCCAATAGACAACTGGTCATGGCATTGCTGACCGGGACTACAGGAGTAGCAACATGAGTGAAGATTCGGGCTATACGCCACCCAAAGTGTGGAAATGGGACTCGCAGAGTGGCGGCAAGTTTACCAACATCAATCGGCCTATCGCTGGCCCCACCCACGAACACCCGCTTCCCGTTGGCGACCATCCCTTACAGCTGCATTCACTGGCGACACCCAACGGAGTCAAGGTCACCATACTTCTGGAAGAATTATTGGCCATGGGTTTTACCGACGCTGAGTACGATGCCTTCCTGGTCAATATAAGCGAAGGTCAACAGTTTGGCAGTGGTTTTGTTGACGCCAACCCCAACTCTAAAATTCCTGCGCTGGTAGATCGCAGCACAGCACCGCCCACGCGCGTATTCGAATCCGGTGCGATACTGCTGTATCTCGCCGAAAAATTTGATGCGTTTGTTCCCAAGGATCACAAGGGGCGAACAGAATGCATGAACTGGCTGTTTTGGCAGATGGGAAGCGCGCCTTACCTGGGTGGTGGCTTTGGCCACTTCTACGCGTATGCGCCATTCAAGATCGAATATGCTATCGACCGTTTTGCAATGGAGGTTAAGCGCCAACTGGACGTACTTGACCGCCACCTCGCCGAGAACACCTACATGGCAGGCGAGGAGTACTCCATCGCTGACATGGCCATTTGGCCCTGGTATGGCGCATTGGTAACGAACAAAGTGTACGAGGCCGCGGAATTTCTACAAACTCACACCTATGAACATGTGAATCGGTGGGAACAACTCATTGCTCAACGCGACGCCGTCAAGCGCGGCCGCATGGTTAACAGGGCCTGGGGAGATCCTGCTGGACAGCTACTCGAGCGTCACGACGCCTCTGATTTCGAACTGCGTACCCAGGACAAGCTCAACCCGGCAGAAGAAGACCTGGCCTAACTTGATCTTGCTACCTCCGTAACGAAAAAGCCCCTGCGTAACAGGGGCTTTTTTTTGCTTGCGCTTAGCGGGGGCTATTTCGAACCCTGCGGCACCTCACTGAACGGTACACCCTTATCTACCCGCACATCCTGAGGTAGCCCCAGTACGCGCTCGGCAATAATATTGCGCAGGATCTCGTCGGTTCCACCGGCGATTCGCATACCGGGCGCCCCCATAAACGTGCCCTGAAACAGACTGCTCCTCAATGGATCGGAATTGTCCGGGTCGAGCATAATGCCTCCCATATCCATAAGATCCATACCAAATGAGCTCAAGCCCTGCATCTTGCGAGCACTGACAATCTTGGTGATCGAGTTCTCAGGGCCAGGTGTATCGCCGCGCGACAGCGCACTCATCACCCGGTACTTGGTGTTTTTCAGGCCACTCAGCTCGCAATACCAATTGGCAATCTTCGAACGTACAGCAGCGTTGTCCAGTGCCGGCTCGCCGTTCAGATCAACTTTTGCGGCCAATTCCAGCATATGCGGTACGTCACTACCGCCGGCGTCACCCACTGCCAGTCGCTCATTCATCAAAGTGGTCAGCGAAACTCTCCAACCATCGCCTACCGCTCCCAGGCGTTGGCTGTCAGGGATTCTCACATCCGT
>CALINF010000135.1 GCA_938045215.1 uncultured Halieaceae bacterium
CGACCGCTGGCCTGCACAAGTCGGAGCGCAGCGTCCGGCACGCTGATCTCCATAAATGCGTTGCGGCCCTGCGCCTCGACCCACTCTGCAAGCGCAGCCTCCAGCGGGCTGTCGGGGACTGCAAAGGGAACTTTGGCGATAACGACATGGCGACAATAGTCCCCGGGCAAATCGACGCCCTCTGCAAAGCTGGCCAGGCCAAAAATGATACTGCCCTCACCACGATCAATACTGTCGCGGTGCCGGCGCAGAATCTCCTGCTTGCTGGAGTCGCCCTGCATAAGTACTTTGCTGTCGAGAACAACGTTTACCCCGTGATACACATCCAGCATCTGCCGGCGCGATGAGAACAACACCAGACTGCCCTCATCGAGATTCAACAACTGCGGCAGCAGCGCAATAATCTCTTCGGTGTGTGCCTGAGCATTACCCGGTTCACAGTCCATCGCAGGGACATTGAATACTGCATTGGCATAGTCAAATGGACTGACCACGACCTTGTAGATAGCGTCAGCGGGCGATCCCGCATGCAAGATAAAGCGATCAAAGGAATTCAGAGCGGTAATAGTCGCCGAGGTGACCACGACACCCGCCGCCCGGGTCCACAGATAATCCTGCAGGATATCTGCCGCCAATATCGGGCTGCAGCGCAGATCAAAGCCGAACTGACCACCGCTGTTGAGCATGGTGATCCAGCGCGCTTTGGGAGGCACGTCATCCTCGCCCGTCACCGCAAACTCCTGCCACAGTGCCAGCGTGCTGTCGGCGCGGCCACTCATGGCACCCACGTTAAGGTGCCAGGTTTCTATATCCGACTTGTCGACAGTCGCGAACTCGTCTTCCAACGCGTCTTCCAGCTCCTTTTCCATTCGCGCCAGATGAGACGACAAGCTCTGGAACCGCACCTCCAGGGCGGCGGCTACCGGTAACAGCGATGCTGGCACCAGACCGTGCTCAAAACGCAGCTGTGGATCGTCACGCGCCTCATCGAGGTCCACTTCCTCGAACAGTTGTGCGACGGTTTGTTCCGCCACCTGCAGGGAGGCCACCGCCTCTTCCATCTCCCCCGGCAGCAACTCCAGCGGCCGTTGCAGGGCAGGCAGAGATGACAGTATTGGCGCCGCCTGACCAAGTAGCTTGCGAGAATCCTGCAGCCACGAAATAGTTGTGTGCAGACGGCAAAACGTTGAGAAGTGTGACAGCGCCTTGTCTGGCAGATGATGGCCTTCATCGAAGATATAAATGCTATCTTCCGGTGCCGAAAGTATTGCGCCTCCACCCAGGGCCAGGTCCGACAATGTCAGATCGTGATTGGTCACAATAATGTCGGCATTTTGCAGTTCGTCACGAGCGCGGAAAAAACTGCACTGGCCGATGTTCGGGCAACGCCGGCCACTACATTGACTGTGGTCGGTTGTTACACCAAACCAGACATCCTCCGGAATAGAGTCTGGCCAATTGTCGCGATCGCCGTCCCACTGACCTCGTGCCAGGGCATCTATCATGGCGTTATAGAACGGCATGGCATCAGCGCCTGTAGCGCTCGCCACCTCGTCGGGGTACAGGGGCAGCAGGGCGGTGTCGCCCTCACCTTGCGCCAGATGTCGATCCAGCTTGGACAGACACACATAGCGGCGGCGCCCTTTGGCCAGCGCATAGCTGAACTCCAGCCCGCTGCTCTGGCGTATGTCAGGAAGGTCCTTGTTAACGAATTGTTCCTGCAGGGCCACCGTCGCGGTCGCCACTATCAGACGCTTATCCAGTGCCTGGGCTATCGGAATCGCAGAGACCGCGTAGGCTATCGTCTTGCCGGTGCCGGTGCCTGCCTCAATCACACACACAGCAGACCCTTCGGTTGCCGTCTCGCCCGGCCCGGGTATACGCCCCAGGGTATTGGCGATCTCGGCAATCATCTGGCGCTGGCCCCAGCGCGGTGTCAGGGATTTGCTCTCGATGATGGCCGTGTAGGCATCACGAATAGTGTCTTTCAGCGCATCGGTCAGCAAGAGGGATCGGAGGCGTCCTGTGCACCGGGCGCTGCGTTGATTTTCTGGGTAACGGCGTTGGCGTAGATCGCCAGCGCAAGTGGACGCAGGGGCGCTGCCATCGTATCAATGCGCTGCTGAAATTCTGCCTCGCTGATCGCTCCAGGCTCGAGATACAAGTCTGCGGTATCGGGTGGATCGCACTCATGCAAGCGCCGGTAGGCATACAGGTTGGTTGGGTGCAGACAATAGTCCTTGAGAATCTGACGATCGACCTCAGCCGCCACCTCATTCGCGTTGTCAAAGCTTTCGCCCAGCGGTGTCCCGAAACTCACATGCACACTGCCCTTGGCACCCGCGATACCACGACCGATCGAGGCGACATCCTCCTGCTCAGCTTTCTCGTATGCACCAGTTTCCGCACGCTCATGCAATTCGCGGGCTTTCAGCTCGTCACACGGGTCCAGTTCATAGGAGATCGCAACAGGTACGATATTCAGACTGGCGATATGTTCACCAAAAGACTGCTGGCTCTTGTCCCGGCTCATTGACAGCATCTTGATCACCGCCGGCTCTGTTTTGTCGAAACCATCTTTGGCACGCCCCTCTCGCTGGGCTATCCAGACGGGCGCATTCTCTTGCAGTATCGAGAACTGGATGTAAGCAGAGAGTGTCTTTGCAGCTGCCAACAGTTCGCGCGGCCCGCTGACGGAGCGCTTCACAATAAAGCTCTTGTTCAGCCGCATCACGTCAGACACCCAGGGCTTGGTGAGGAGGTTATCACCAATGGCTATGCGAATAGTGTCATGACCACCACTGTGAAGTGCGTAGTTGGTAAACGCCGGGTCCATCGCAATATCACGATGATTGCTCATGAACACGTAGGCTTTGGTGGAATCCAGGGCATCGAGACCAGACACTGAAAAGCCGCTGGTTGTATCCTCTATCATACGATCCATGTAGCTCTTTACCACCATCTGCATGTCATGCACGGTATGCACACTGCGCAGTTGGCGACGCAGATACATACGGGCCAGATAGCGCCACAGGGGGGGCAATGCATTGGCCAGATTACCAACCCGCAATTTGGCCAGGGCATCCAGAAACTCTGGATCATGCAGCAGCCGATCCAGAACCCCGGTGACTTCCTCGTCACGATAGGGTCTTATCTCGGCAAACGGATCGCTCACGCGTCATTCCTTGTGCGGTAAAGCGCCACACGATACCCAAATTACCGGGGTACGTCATCCGTCATACCCGATCAGCAATCCAGTCCAAGCATGGCAGCGCGAATGCGCAGTAGCATATCTAAGACAAATTCCCAGCCACTGGGCACTGACTGGACGCCCACTTTCTGCTAACCTGCCCCCGCTTTATTGTCCGACTTTTATCCGACCGTCAGGTCGTCGCACGTATTTGGAGGAAACATGGACGCATCTAGCGCAGCACTGCTGGTGTTTGGCGTGGTTGCCCTGCTGGCCAGCTGGGTAGTTTTGCTGATCGAATCCTGGAAAGAAGACTACAGTTGGGGCATGTGTACTCTGCTGATGCCGCCCCTGTCTTATCTCTACAGCTTGTCCCGGCTCGACAAGGCAGGACAGTCTCTGCTGCTTGCAGCAGCCGGTTGGATACTGGTCTGGTTCGCTCTGGGCTGATTCTTGCTATGACCGCCACGCGCTGGTTGCTGATACTGCCGCTGTCACTGACGGCGGCAGCCTCTGGCTACCCGGCCAAACCCCTCAGCATTCAATTCCTGGAAAACAAGACAAGCGCAGACGGCGCTGCAACCAGCCGATATCAGTTGAAGTGCACAAACGGCAGAAAATATGTGCTGACTGCCAGAGACAATAAAGCGCGGTGGTGCATCGGTGAACAGGATAACGACGAGTGTGAGACCCAACAAATAAAAGCGGCCAGAGCTGCCTGCTCCTTAGATCAACCAGATGAGGCGCTACCCGACCCGTCAGTCGTCGACTGACAGACTTCACGCTCTACTGGGGAGAGAGATAGCGGCCACGCAACTCCGCCAGCTCCGGTTCGCCGACACCCAGCGCCCGCTCGAGGTAGGCTTCAAATGAGGCATACTCCTCATTAATCGTATTTAACCCCATCGCCAGATAGTCCTCGTGAACCTCCAGCACAGGCAGAATCATCTCATCGGAAGCACCCTGCATACCGTACTTCTCTCGTACATAGGCAATTTCATCACCGGGGACGAAAAACTGCTGACTTAACAGGTAGTCGCGCATCACAACAGCCTCCGGCACACCCAGAGCAAGCAGTATGATCGCCGCGGCAAACCCCGTCCGGTCCTTGCCAGCAGCACAGTGCACCAGGAACCGCGCGTCGTCGACGGCCAGTATCTCCTCGAACATAACCCGATAAGCGGGGCTTTGCACAAGGGCAAAGTCCCGGTTGATGTCTACCATAAAGTCGTACATCGCCTGACGCCCGCCGCCATTTCGCTTTGCTTCCTCGAAGAAATCCGCGTTGCTGCCAGGCACAATCGGCACACTGGCCAATCGTGGCCGATTTTGCGTGGGAAGCCGATTGGGGGCATTGTACTGCTCCTCCTCCCGGCGAAAGTCACAAACCAGATCAAGCTGCAGATTTTCCAGCAACGCCAGGTCGGCGTCCGTCAGATTAGTGAGCTGGCCAGAACGAAACAGGGACCCCCATTTCACACGTTCGCCGGACGTTGTGCGGTACCCACCGAAGTCGCGAAAATTGGGCGTGCCTTCCAAGCCGAGTTTGCGCTCGAACACCAGACCGGCATTACCGTGCTGATCACGTACCTGGAAACCGTGCCTGCAATCTCGCGGCAACCCCTGCACGCGCGCGCGCACGCCCTCGTGCGACTCAGGATGATAGCTTACCTGGTGCGGGCCCGTGTGCACGGGCTCGATCTCCACCTGCGTCTCCGGATGACTGGCTTGCCATTCGATGTGGTGCTCGCCCTGCGGTGAGCGCCAAATGTGAATGCTTTCGATGTCTAGTGCCATTACCTACCCCTTACGCGCGAGAGCGGCAGTATAACGCGTACTCCAACAGCCGCCAGCGTGATCGCTAACGCCAGCAGGAATGCGGTTTGGAGCGACATAAGGAGGGTTCGCTGCGGTTGACAAGGTCCGGCGAAGTGTGAATAATCTCGCCTCCTGATTTTACACCCTATTTGAGGACAACAACGTGGCCAATTCACCACAAGCAAAGAAGCGCGCACGCCAATCGGAAAAGCGTCGCACTCACAACGCCAGCCTGCGATCGCTGGTACGTACCAACATCAAGAAAGTGCTCGCTGCCATTGATAGTGGCGATGCCGAGCAAGCCAAGACTGCCTATGCAAGTGCCGTCCCGGTAATCGACCGCATGGCTGACAAGGGCATTATTCACAAGAACAAAGCCGCTCGTCACAAGAGCCGGCTGAACGCCCAGGTGAAGGCACTGTCTGCCTAAGCCAATAGCCTCATATACGAAAAAGGCCGGCTAATTGCCGGCCTTTTTTTGCCTGAAAATCCCTCAAACCTTGTATCAGGCTGACAACTGCATTAACTGGCCAGGCGATCATCTGTTTCTTGCTGTGCATGCACATCATCGTGAAACTGGCCCAGCATGCTCTGCTCATAGGATTGCGCTTCCTGCGTATCAAGTGGACGATCCAGAGCAGTCCAGTCGATGTCACCATCTGTAGCCAGATTCTCGAATTCCAGGATGCCGAGTTCTTCGAACTTCGGGCGAATCCTGTCGGTCAACAGACCTATGCGTTTGAGATTTGGAATCACACGCTGAAACAACAGATTGCGGAAAGTCGACATAACGAAGCCCTCAAGCACCTGCTTGCGAGCCTCTTCTACATCCCAGCCAAAATGGCGGAACACATCGGTGGCAACCAGTCGCTCACGTGATACCACACAGGCCTCATACGCAAACTGGGCACGCTCCTCGCGCTCTTCGTCAGTCAGGCTTTTCACAAACTCCTCAAGATAGTTAACGCCGAAAGTGACGTGCCGCGCCTCATCGCGTGTCACCAGATACACCACATCCTTGAGCACAGGATCCGGGGTGGTTTCGCGCACCGTGTTGAACGCCGACAGCGCCAGGCCCTCGATCACTATCTGCATGCCGATAAACTTCATATCCCAACGCGGGTCCGTGAGGATTTTGTCGATGATGCTCTTCAAGTGTGTATTCACCGGGTACATCATCCCGATGCGTGTCTGTAGGTATTTGTTGAAGACCTCCACATGCCGCGCTTCGTCGAAGGTCTGGGAGGCCGCATAGAGTTTGGCGTTGAGCGTGGGTGCGCAGGAGCATAATTGCGATGCAACCAGCAGTGCGCCCTGCTCGCCATGCAAAAACTGGGACAAGCTCCAGGCGTTCATGTGCAACCAGAACTCGTCTTTGGTTTTCTCGTCCATGTCGAGGTAGGGCTGGTACTCGTGCAAGTTCATCAGCTCCGGGATGCGCTCTTCCTCCGGCCAGGGACGATTCCAGTCAATATCCATCTCTGGATCCCAGTTCAATTGCTTGCCCAGGTCATACAGTTTCTTGATTCGATCATCCTGAACCTTGTAGTCCCAGTTGTAGGAACCGGTCAGCGGCGTCTCGAAGATCTCGGCGATGTGCTCTACATCATCCGAAGTAAGAAGGTCTTCAAGATCCGGGTTTTCACGCGGAAAATCCGCGCCTGCGAACTGCTGAATCTTGCGCGGAGCGTCGTCTGTCCACTGTACTTTAGTCATTCTCAACTTCCTTCTTGGGGTAACGTGTCTCCATCATCAGGGAGGTCCGATAACCCAACAAGGTAAAGTCTTGTCAAAATGGGGTCATTTGTGGCCAAATGGGGCATGCCAAAAGCCACTACCCCAGCGCAGTACGTTCTGATTCTCATCGACATGATCGAGGAGCAGGGTTACTCACGCCATGCCCTGCTGGAAGGCACATCGCTACAGGACACCGGTATATCGGGGATCGGCGCCAGGGTGGGCGAGCAGGACTTCTCACGACTGGTGGAAAATGCATTTGGGCTCACCCGCGACCCTGCTCTGGGACTGAAGCTTGGGTTAAGGCTAAACCTGAGTGCTCACGCAGTGCTAGGACAGGCCTTTATGACCTGCCGAGACCTGCGGCAGGTTATGGAGCTGTTCCTCAAGTACTACCACCTGCTCTCACCGGAGCTGTACCTCGAATTTGAGACCATTGGCGAGCGCTGTATTCTCACAACGGTCTCCACGCCGCAGCAAAACAGCGTCGAGTTCGCCTATGAACTTATGTATGCGGCCATTCTGAATACGCTGCGTGGCCTGCTCAATCTGGACGACCTGCAGTTCCATCTGGAAGTTCCGTATCCACGCCCCGCTCACGCCGATGACTACTTCACGATCCTGGGAGACGATGTATTATTCGACTGCGTTCGAGGTCGTATCAGCTTCCCCCGCGATCTGCTGGATACTCCCCTGCCCTCATCCAACACCGCCTTGCGCGCACTTTATGAGTCTGAATGCGCGCGACTGCTTGCGGATCTGGAGGAAGAGGATTCTGTGGCAGAACAAACACTGCGCTTACTGCGCAAACTGGAAGGCCAGTACCCGCAGATGCCAACAATTGCGCGCATGCTGAATTTCAGCCCACGTACGTACCGCCGCCGACTGGAACAGGAGGAGCAATCATTCCAGGCCCTGCTGGACAAGGTGCGGGCCGAACACGCTACCCGCTACCTGCAAAACACGCGGCTACCGCTGTCATCCATTGCCTATATGGTCGGCTTTAACGATGCGTCCAACTTCCGCCGCGCCTACACCAAGTGGACCGGGCATTCACCTGCCGAGGTACGCAGTGGCCACTAGAGCACTCGCGGTCCATCTCGGGAAAAATGCAGCCAGACGTATCGCCGAGGAAGGGTGGTCGCCTGACCATTTTTCGTTACTGCTCGGCGCTTCCGGAGGCCCCAAATGGTTTGTTCTGGGGCAACTGGATCGCTTCCTGTTCGGCGACTTTCTCGCGCGAGGATCCAGGCCGCTAACGGCACTGGGATCATCAATCGGCTCCTGGCGCCACGCCTGTCTCGCCATGGACGACCCGGCCAGCGCCGTGGCACGACTGGAGCACGGCTACCTCTATCAGCAATATACCGACAAGCCCGGACCCGCCGAGATCAGCGAAGTCAGCCGCGGCATTCTCCAGGGTATGCTGGGCACCAATGGTGCCAGCGAATTAGTAAAGCACCCACGCATCAATACGCATATCGTCACTGCGCGTGGCCGGGGGCCTGCCGCGTCATCATCACAGCCATTGCTGGCAACCGGGATGGGGGTCGCCGCACTGGGCAACGCAGTCAGCCGACACCTGCTAAAGCTGGCTTTTCAGCGCGTGGTATTTTATAGCGGCGCGCAACACAATCCCGGCCTGGTTCTTGACGATTTTGGTTGTGAATATGTCCCGCTACAGACAGACAGTGTCGCGCCTGTGCTGCACGCCAGCGGAGCGATTCCATTTGTCTTGACGGGTGAACGCGATATCGCTGGAGGCCCAGCCGGGCAGTACTGGGACGGCGGTATCATCGACTACCACTTCGACCTCAGCCAGTATCAGGGCGACGGACTGATACTCTACCCCCATTTCAAGGCTAGCATTATTCCGGGCTGGTTCGACAAGTTCCTGCCCTGGCGAGAAGCGGCGATCTCAGAAATCGACAACCTGGTACTGCTGTGCCCCAGTGATGACTGGATCGCCAGCCTGCCCCACGGCAAGATTCCCGATCGCAACGACTTTCGCCGACTGGGAACGCAGGAGCGCATTCGCTATTGGGAAGATTGCATTGATCGCAGTAAGGCACTGGCGGAGGAGTTTGCGCAGCTGGTAACGGGCACCGACCCATTGGCCCATGTCCAGTTTATCAGGTGATGTACTCGTCGAGGTAACGCTCCACCTCTCTTTGCAGCACGCCCTTGAACGCGGAGGCCAACAAACCCAGCTGCACTGACACATCAATCAGACCATCGTGAAAAGAGAGTTTGCCGTCTACTCCCGCACCCTTTATCCGCACTGTATCGCCCTCCCAGCGCGACCTTACGCCGTGCTGCTGCTCGAGCGTAGAGGCCAGCCCCTGGGCGGCTTCACGCAGCTCTTCCTTGGGCATGGTATAGGGTTTGGTAACGCGAAAACTGGCCATTGTGATCCCCGATCTACATCGTCAGGCGATTGTCGTCGTCCGAGTATAGTTCAGGCCTTACCCCGGCGCATCACCAGGGCGTTGCCCACCAACACCAGACACAAACCCCCGGCGGCGACCCAGGTCCAGCTATAACCTTCCAACAGCGTACTGATGGCAAGCGCCACGATGGGGAACAATAACGACGTATAGGAGGCGCGATCTGCACCAATGTTTCCGATCAAAGTGACATAAGCCCAGAATGCCACCACTGAGCCAAATACAGACAAGTACACCAGAGACATAAGATAAGCGGGCTCTGCACTCAGCGTAATACGATGCCCAAGCAACAGTGCCACGACATAGAGCGTGAGCGCGCCATACAACATGCCCCAGGCATTGCAGGTCAACACATCCAGGCCACTTCGCTGGTTGCGTGCAGCCACGATATTGCCCAGGGAAGCCGATAATGTGCCAGCCAGACACATCAACAGGGCGCGAAAATTGGCATCACTGAGGTCCAGCGCCTGCAGCTCTGGCAGGAAGACTCCAGCCATACCTAACAGACCCACCGCCCCGCCAAGAGCAACCATCGGGCTCATGGGCATCCCCAGGAAGATCGCTGCATTCACCATATTCATGATAACCATTGTGGAAAACACCACAGCCACCAGACCGCTGGTGAGCTGGGCCGTGGCCGTGTAGATAAACACGTAATTGGTACAGAACAGGCACAGGCCCTGCAAAGCGATAAACAGATGATGGGTGCTCGAAACGCGCGCAAGCTGTCGACGCAGCAGTAGATAAACAAATATCAGCACTGCCGCCAGCATGAAACGGTGAGCGATCGACACCAGGGGCGACACGTCACCCAACTG
>CALINF010000136.1 GCA_938045215.1 uncultured Halieaceae bacterium
CATCGCGGCAAGCGTCGTTGATTTACCTGATCCGGTGGGCCCGGTAACCAGTACGAGACCCCGTGGCATCATCGAGATATCGCGAAACACCTGGCCCATACCCAGGTCATCCATCGTGAGCACCTTGGAAGGAATGGTACGAAATACACCACCGGCGCCGCGGTTGTGGTTGAACGCGTTAACCCGAAAACGGGCTACTCCGGGTACCTCAAAAGAAAAGTCGGTTTCGAGGAACTCTTCAAAGTCCTTGCGTTGCTTATCGTTCATGATGTCGTAGATAAGCTCGTGCACCTGCTTGTGCTCCATGGGCGGCAGGTTGATCCGACGGACATCGCCGTCAACACGAATCATCGGCGGCAAGCCAGCTGACAGGTGTAAATCAGAAGCACCCTGCTTGGCGCTGAACGCGAGAAGCTCCGTGATATCCATTAATACCCTCCCCGAAAAGGCGTTGGGCGCACACTTTCCGCCCCTGCATGCCCACAGGACTACATGACCTGTCGACACTCTCTTATTATATTGTCGCTACTTGGCAACCGCTTCAGCTACTATTGGCATCATGAATCAGCAGCAACTCATTGACAATATAGCAAAAGTTTCCTCGAGGGTACGACTCGCCGCTCAAAAAAGCCAGCGTAAAGAATGCGACATTCGCGTGCTGGCTGTGAGCAAAACCAGGCCCGCGGAGGCTATAAGGGTGGCCGCACAGGCAGGGCTGAACGAGTTTGGCGAGAATTACCTGCAGGAAGCGCTCGACAAGATGGCCGACCTCAAAGACCTGAATCTGGTATGGCATTTCATTGGTCCGATCCAATCCAACAAGACCAGAGCCATCGCCGAGCACTTCCAATGGGTCCACAGCGTGGATCGCTTGAAGATAGCGAGACGTTTGAGCGAGCAACGGCCAGACAACCTGGATCCACTAAACATTTGCCTGCAGATCAATCTCTCATCCGAAGCCAGTAAATCCGGAGTGGCACCGCAACAGGCAGCTGAGTTGCTGCGCGGCGCTGCCGAGTTGCAGCGCATTCGGGTCAGGGGCCTGATGGCAATTCCCGCGCCCACAGATGATGAGGCGCAGCAACGACGGAACTTCGCCAGGCTGCGCGAACTGCTTGAGACCCTTAAGCAGCAGATGCCCGCGCTGGATACCCTGTCGATGGGTATGTCGGCCGATCTAGAGTCGGCTATCGCTGAGGGCGCGACCATAGTTCGTATAGGTACCGACCTGTTCGGCGCGCGAGACGGGTAATGATGGCAATTCCTGCGGCCTACTCGCCATGTATAATCCCCTGTTGGTTTCATACGCTTGGAAAGGAAAACCCTTGAACACACCGCGCATAGCCTTCATTGGCGCTGGCAATATGGCGACGAGCATCGTGGGCGGCCTGCTGGACAGCGGGCATCCTCCCCAGATGCTATCGGCCGCTGACCCTTTCCCCGACAGCCTGGCCAAGCTTGCGCAGCTGGGACCCGTGGTGGTCTGCAAAAGCAATGCAGAAGCTGCAGCGAATGCCGACGTGATTATTCTGGCGGTAAAACCCCAGGTAATGGCAGAGGCGACGGCCAGCATTGCCCGGGCTGCCGCCAGCAATGACGCACTGGTCATCTCTATTGCCGCCGGAGTGACCATCGACGCCATGCAGTTACATTTGGGTAGCCGTGCCCCCGTGGTGCGCTGTATGCCCAATACTCCGGCACTGCTGGGCTGTGGCGCGAGCGCCCTGTTTGCCAGTGCAACTGTCAGCGAGCTACAAAAACGACATGCGCAAGCCATTCTGGCGGCGGTGGGTATTGTCCGCTGGGTGCCCACCGAGGCTTCACTGGATACGGTAACGGCTCTGTCAGGCAGCGGCCCGGCCTATTACTTCCTGATGATGGAGGCCATGATTGACGCGGCATGCAAGCTGGGCCTGGATCGCGAAACCGCTACAGAACTTACCATCCAAACAGCACTGGGCGCGGCGCGCATGGCCCAGGAAAGTGATGTCGATCTGGTCGAGTTGCGTCGTCGCGTTACCAGCCCCGCGGGCACGACAGAGCGCGCCGTCAACAGTCTGGAAGACGATCAACTGCGTACTGTTATTGCCCGTGCCATGCAGGCTGCACAGGACAGGGCCGTGGAGATGGCCAGAGACCTGGGCTAAACCAACCACCGCCACCCGAACTGGAGACAATCACGCGATGAGTGCGCTTAACGAAATTTTTGGCTACCTGGTACAGACCTTTTTGAGTCTGTTCCTTATCACCATGCTGCTGCGCTTTATTTTGCAACTGGTGAAGGCTGATTTTTACAATCCCATCTGCCAGTTTCTGGTCAAGGTGACGAATCCGTTGGTCATTCCTGCAAGACGGGTGATACCAGGTTTCGGTGGTATCGATCTTGCCTCCCTGCTACTCGCACTGGTGCTGCAATTGCTGGGCATCATTGCCCTGCTTCTGATAAACGGCCTGGGTATACCCAATATCGGACTGCTGCTCGCCTGGTCCGTCATCGGTATTGCGGGTCTGGTGGTCAATATCTATTTCTTCGCGCTGCTGGCGATGATTATCCTCAGTTGGGTGGCCGCGGGCAGCCGGCACCCCGCTATCTCCCTGCTCAATCAGATCACCGAACCGGCCATGGCACCTTTTCGCAAGATCTTGCCGGCTATGGGTGGCATCGACTTTTCGCCCATTCTGGTTTTCATCCTGATCAACATCATTCAAATCGCCCTGCGCCATATGGCGGCGGGTGTGGGCCTGCATCCCGCACTGGTAATAGGGCTATAAATCCGATATGACTGCAGGGACCCAAAATGGATCTGTTGGCATTGTTGTGCCGCAGACCGCGCATTTCGAAGAGCCACTGCTACTGGCGTGTGGTCGCTCGCTGCCGTCCTTTGATCTTGTGTTTGAAACCTATGGCACGCTGAACCCCCAGCGCTCGAATGCCGTACTGGTGTGCCACGCGCTGAGCGGCCATCACCACGCTGCCGGCTATCACAGCGAAAGCGATACCAAGCCGGGCTGGTGGGATGAGTGTATTGGGCCAGGCAAACCCATCGATACAGAGCGTTTCTTTGTGGTCAGCCTGAATAATCTTGGCGGTTGCCACGGCTCCACTGGGCCCTGCTCGCCCAATCCCGAAACCGGCAAGCCCTGGGGACCTGACTTTCCCCCTCTGCGCGCCCGCGACTGGGTCAATAGCCAGGCGCGATTGGCAGACCGGCTGGGCATAGGCTGCTGGGCCGCCGTGATCGGTGGCAGTCTCGGCGGTATGCAGGCCATGCGTTGGTCGCTGGAATATCCCGAGCGCGTACAGCACTGCATCGTTATCGCATCGGCTCTGAAACTCAGCGCACAAAACATTGCCTTCAATGAAATCGCGCGTCAGGCCATAGAATCAGACCCTGATTTTGCCGGCGGTCGTTATCTGGAGCAGGGTCTCACGCCCAGTCGCGGCCTTGGGCTTGCTCGCATGATCGGTCATGTCACCTATCTATCAGACGATGCCATGGCCAATAAATTCGGTCGCGACCTGCGCTCGGGCACCTTCGAACACGGCCAGGAAGCCGCCGTGGAGTTCCAGGTAGAAAGTTATCTGCGTCATCAGGGCAGCCAGTTTTCCGGCAACTTCGATGCCAATACCTATATCCTGATGACTCACGCGCTCGACTACTTTGATCTGGCGCGGGAATACAACAATGATCCCGTGGAAGCCTTTCGCCGAGCGCAATGCAGCTTCCTTGTGCTGTCGTTCTCGACTGACTGGCGTTTCTCGCCGGAGCGATCGAGGGAGATTGTCGAGGCATTAATCGCAGCGCAAAAACCCGTAACGTATGCGGACATCGCGGCAGATGAGGGCCACGATGCATTCCTGCTGCCGCTGCCTCGTTATCTTGACGTGTTTGGATCCTATATGAGTCGCGTGGGAGAGCAACACTGATGCGTCTTGATCTTACTCACATACAACGCTGGATCGCGCCGGGAGCTCGGGTACTCGACCTGGGTTGTGGCAATGGCGAATTCCTCGAGCAGCTGCAGAACGCCCGCGATGTTGACGGACTGGGACTGGAGATCGACGAGGGCAATATCACCGAGGCAATCGGCAGAGGCCTGAATATCATTCAGCAGAACATGGATGATGGCCTGACCAATTTTCCCGATCAGAGTTTTGACACGGTGGTCATGGCGCACGCACTACAGGCGGTGCATTTTCCCGACCGGGTGCTGGACGAAATGTTGCGCATCGGGCGGGAATGCATCGTGACCTTCCCCAACTTTGGTCACTGGAGCTGCCGACTGTATCTTGCGACCCGCGGGCGTATGCCGGTTTCCAAATTCATGCCATTTTCGTGGTACGACACACCCAATATCCACTTTTGCACGGTGAAAGACTTCCAGCAACTGTGCGAGCAAAAAGGCATACGC
The DNA here is from genome assembly GCA_938045215.1 of uncultured Halieaceae bacterium. GTDB lineage: Bacteria > Pseudomonadota > Gammaproteobacteria > Pseudomonadales > Halieaceae > CALINF01. The sequence continues at coordinate 4,414 of CALINF010000136.1, forward strand.
ATTCTGGAGAAGGACATGATTGGCAACACACCGCGTGAACCGCTATTGGCCAGCGCATGGCCCAACCTGTTTGCTGTAACCGCCACCTTCAGGATTACGCGCTAGATGAAACTTCACAGAAATCTGCTCGCACTGCTGTTGTGTCTCGCCTGCCACGGAGTATTGGCGCAGCAGTCGGAGCGCTTCGGACCCTATGAGCTGCACTGGAGCGTCGTCAACACCACCTTTCTAGAGCCAGCGGTGGCGGCACAGTACGGAATAAAGCGTGGCCGCAAGACCGGTATTCTCAATCTGGCAGTGCGAGAGCATCTCAGCAGTGGTGATGGCACCGAGGCGCGCGCCATGCAAATCAAGGGTCGGACATGGGATCTCATCCAGAACCAGTTCTTGAGCTTCAAGGAGATACGCGAGGGGCCTGCTATTTACTACATCGCTGAATTCAGCTTTATCAACGAGGAATGGCGCTTCTTCGAGATGGACTTTCGCCCCGAAGGCTCAGATACAACCTACAGCTACAAGTTTAAACATCAGCTCTATATCAACTAGGCGGGATATACACGCATGCAGACACGGCAAGTTGTTCTGGCCAGTGGCAATGCCGGCAAGCTAGCGGAGCTGGATCGGATTCTCTCCCCGCTGGGCGTCGAGCTGCTGTCACAGGCGCAATTCAATGTGGTTGAAGCAGAAGAAACCGGGCTGACTTTCGTAGAGAACGCTATCTTGAAAGCACGCGCAGCTTGTGCCCAAACCGGGCTGCCGGCTATTGCCGATGACTCGGGTCTGGAAGTCGACGCCCTTCGAGGTGCGCCGGGAATACACTCTGCCCGCTACTCGGGCGACGGCGATGCAGGCAACAATCTCAAATTATTGGCAGCGCTGGCCGACGTGCCACCTGACGAACGAACCGCGCGATTTCAGTGTGCGCTGGTCTACCTGCGCCATGCGAAAGACCCCACACCGCTGATTTGCTCAGGCAGCTGGGAAGGTGAAATACTGCTGGAAGCGCGCGGCAACGAAGGCTTTGGCTACGACCCACTGTTCTATGTACCGGAGTATCGTTGCAGCGCAGCCGAGCTGGATGCCGGCATCAAAAACCGAATCAGCCATCGCGCACGCGCCTGCTCTCTACTGCTTGCTGCACTAGAGAAAACAGGGCTCGGTTGAGTAGCTCAGTGCCCAATCAATCAGTGCTGCCACCCCTGAGTTTATATATCCACCTGCCCTGGTGCGAACGCAAATGTCCATACTGCGACTTCAATTCTCACGAGCGCGAGATCATTCCCGAAGAGGCGTATATCGATGCTCTGCTGGCAGATTTGCAGCGTGAGCTGGTTGGCGTGCAAGATCGGGCACTGCGCAGCTTGTTCATCGGCGGTGGCACGCCGAGCCTGTTCAGTCCTCACTCGATAGCCCGCCTTATGGACGGTGTAAGAGCACGGCTGGAGCTCACGAACAACTTCGAAGCGACCATGGAGGCCAATCCCGGCAGTGCAGAAGCTGAGCGATTTGCGGGCTTTTTTGCGGCGGGCATCAATCGCCTGTCGCTGGGCGTGCAGAGCTTCGATGACGCGCTCCTGGCCCGCCTAGGGCGCGTACATGACAGCCAGCAGGCACGCCACGCAGTCCGGCTGGCTCGCGAAGCCGGTTTCGAGAACATCAATATCGATTTGATGCACGGCCTGCCAGGCCAGACGATAGCGCTCGCCAGAACCGATATGGAGACAGCGTTGTCGCTCCAAACCACGCACCTGTCCTGGTACCAGTTAACGCTGGAACCCAACACCGTATTCCACAAGCGGCCACCCGCGCTACCCGTAGAGAATACTCTCGCCACTATCCAGGACGAGGGCGAGGCCCTCCTGGCAGCGGCGGGATTGGCGCAGTACGAAGTGTCTGCGTATAGCGAGCAAGGCAAGGAGTGTGCACACAATCTCAACTACTGGTCCTTCGGCGACTATCTGGCGATCGGTGCCGGGGCGCATGGCAAGTGTACGTTTGAGGATGGGCGTATTGTGCGATACGCCAAACTACGGCAGCCCGATGCCTACATGGAGGCCATTGATATCGGGCAGCGCGTTTCAGAGCGAGTTCTGAGCGACGAAGACAAGGTCGGGGAGTTTATGCTGAACGCTCTGCGCCTCAACGCTGGATTCTCGCAGACACTTTTTGAGCAAAGAACGGGCCTACCCATTACGTTGATAGCTCAACCGATAGAACGGCTGGTGCAACGTCAGCTGATCGAGGTCGACGACGATGTGATCAGGACAACGGCGCTGGGCCGGCGTTTTCTGGACAGTGTGGTAGCGGAATTTTTTAGCGACTAGATGCGGCGAAAGAGCACGTCCCACACACCGTGCCCGAGGCGCTCGCCTCTGCGTTCAAACTTGGTGAGCGGCCTGGTCTCTGGTCTGGGTGCAAACTGATTAACTCCCAGCGTGTTCTCCAACGCGGTCTCTGCGGACAACACTTCCATGATCTGCTGCGCGTAGTTTTCCCAATCGGTTGCTATGTGCAATAGGCCGCCAGGGCGCAATCGACTGACCACCAGGGCGACGAATTCCGGCTGAATCAATCTGCGCTTGTTGTGCCGTTTTTTGTGCCAGGGGTCGGGGAAGAATATCTGCACGGTGTCGAGGCTGTCTGGCGCGATGCAGTCTTTCAGGATTTCTACGGCGTCATGGCAATACACGCGTACGTTCTCGACATCCTGCTCCTGCATGCTGTGTAGCAGCTTGCCAACGCCCGGCTTATGAACCTCAACGCCAATGAAGTGGGTTGCCGGTGCGGCCGCAGCCATTTCAACCAATGACTGGCCCATGCCAAATCCGATCTCCAGGGTGACTGGGCCGGTACTGCCAAAGGTCAATTCATAATCGAGTATCCCGGCAGCATGATCCAATCCGACACGCTGCCAATTGTCATCGAACGCGCGCTGCTGGCCTTCAGTCATGCGGCCTGCCCGCAGCACATAGCTGCGAATCCGTCGATGTTTTAACTCGTCGTTCATGGAGTCGATGCAGGTTCTGATTGCTGTGTAAGGTGTTTGGGGTTACCCGGCCTCATCATGCCAGCAGCTTCCAGCCCACTGCCGCAAGACAGCCCCAGCCTCCAATCAACGCCAGCCCTCCTAGCGGAGTGATCGCACCGAGCCATTTAATGCCCGAAAGACTCAGCACATAGAGACTACCGCTGAACAGTAGCAATCCCAGCAAAAACAGAAGGCCACTGGAGCGAAGCAAAAGGGTGGGTGGCTGACTTAGTGCCAGCAAGCCAACTGAAAGTAGCGCCAGCGTATGAATAAAATGGTACTGCACGGCCGTTTCAAAGACGCCAAGCGCGTAAGCATCGAGACGCCCCTTCAGTGCATGTGCGCCAAAGGCGCCCAGCGCCACTGCAATCATGCCGCTCAGGGCAGCCAGAGTTATAAACAGATTAGCCATAGTGAAGGATTGTAGACACAAGGGGAGCGAAAAGCCCCCCTGTATTCAAAATTGATTGCTGAAAGTTGCGCGTTAAAAATTGACCGTTGAGGACCAGGAGTCGGCTTCTGTGTCTCAGGCGGCGATCGCGGTTCGCAGCTTTTTCATAGCATTTTGCTCGAGCTGTCGAATACGCTCTGCCGATACGCCGTAGTGGTCGGCCAGTTCGTGCAGTGTCGCTTTCTTTTCCGCCAACCAGCGCTGTGCCAGGATGTCGCGGCTGCGCTCATCGAGATCAGCCAACGCTGCATGCAGCTGATTCTCGCTGCTTTCCTGCCAGTCGCTGTTTTCCAGCAATTCAGAGGGGTCACCGCTGTGATCCTCCAGGAAGTACTGCGGCGCCTGCCAGCTGTCCTCATCGTCGGCTCCCACAGGTCCGTCAAACCCCACATCGCGACTGCTGAGGCGACCTTCCATACGGTGCACTTCTTTGATATCAACGCCCAAGTCATCAGCGACTGATTGCGCTTCCTGCGCGCTGAGCCACGCGAGCGTTTTCTTGGCACTGCGCAAGTTGAAAAACAGCTTGCGCTGGGCCTTGGTCGTGGCCACCTTCACTATGCGCCAGTTCTTGAGAATGTACTCATGCATTTCGGCCTTGATCCAATGCACTGCAAACGACACCAGACGCACACCCTTCTCAGGATTAAAACGCTTGACGGCCTTCATCAGGCCTACATTACCTTCCTGAATCAGGTCAGCTTCAGCAAGACCGTAACCGGAGTAACTGCGGGCAATGTGTACAACAAAGCGCAAATGGGACATCACCAGCTCCCGCGCCGCTTCCACATTTTCTGAATAGTACAGAGCCTCTGCCAATTCCTTCTCACGCTCAACGCTGAGCATGGGAATAGCACTGACCGCCTGCACGTAGGCAGCGAGATTGGCACCGGGTACCATCTGGTCAACAGGCTGTATGCTCTTACTCATTCATTCGACTCCATATCATGGTGCGCAATTTTAGCACTCTTAGTATTAGAGTGCTAATATCATAAAAGTTCCGGAAATTTTGGCAAAAAATCGAAAATATGCCCTGTATTTCAATAACATACGGGCAGAAGTCAAAACGGATGACTATCGGGGTTCTATCGCACCCAAATGACGGGAGACCGCCAGCCAGGCGCCTGCCAAGCCGAGCAAGCCACCCACGAGCACCAGATTAAGACTACCGATCAGGCCAGGGCCGCGCAGGCTGAAGTCAGAGCCGTAGAGCGCGGCCAACTGTTCAACCGGTGCGCTCAGGAACCACAAACCGGCGCTCACCAGCAAAGCGGCAAACACGCCGCCGCCCACGCCATACCACAAGCCGGAATACAGAAACGGCCTGCGCACAAAGGCATTGCTGCCACCGACGAGCTTGACGATTACAATCTCTTCGCGACGACTCTCAATTGCCAACCGAATAGTATTACCCAGTATCAGGACGACGCCAAAAATCAGAAACCCTCCCAGCGCCAGTACAGAGCGGCGACTCAGTTCCAGCAAGCTGTTGAGGCGCTGTAGCCAGGCCATATCGAGCGTGGCTTCAGCCACGAGAGGCTGTGCTTCAAACTCATCCCGTAGGGCAGTAACCTCATTCGGACTCAAGCTATCGACAGGCTCCACCAACACTACATCTGGCAACGGGTTTTCCTGAAGGTTCTCCAGTATGTCGGCAAATCCCGAGACGCGGGTAAATTCTTCCAGTGCATCTTCCCTGGATACAAACTGAACTTGTGCCAGCTGTGGGTCTTTTGACAGTTCTTCGATCAGCTCTTTAGCTGCGGCCTGAGATGTGCCATCCACCAGGAATAGAGACAGCTGTGCAGGGCTGTCCCAGGTGCTACTAACACGTCCTGCATTATCCAGCGCCACATCCAGGCTTACAGGCAAGGCCAGTGCGATGCCAATCACCAGCCAGGTCAGGATACTCGAAACAGGGTTGTCCAATATGCGCAAAAGACTGTCCGCAGAGGACTGCCTGTGATGGCGCAGCCAAGCGTCATAACGACCTCTGAGACTGGTGCGGCTGAGACTGGCCCCTTCGCGACGAGCGCTGGTTGCATCACCGGTCATCAGGCCGCCATACCAGAGACCAGCCGACCATCGCGCAATGTGATGGTGCGATGATGTAGCTGTGAGATTAAACCCAGGTCATGACTGGCGATCAGAACGGTCACTCCCACACGATTGAATTCTTCGAACAGTTGCATGACATCGGCAGACAGCGCCGGGTCGAGGTTGCCCGTGGGTTCGTCGGCCAGCAGGATTTTGGGGCGCCCCACTACCGCACGAGCAATACCAACTCGCTGCTGTTCGCCGCCAGACAGGGTAATAGGCAATGCCCGCTCGCGTTCCAGCAGGCCCACCTTATCGAGCGCGGCGCGCACGCGTCTACCCACTTCGCGCTGATCGTAACCCGCAATCACCAGTGGCAGCGCAACGTTGTCAAACACGCTGCGATCAAACAGGAGCTGATGATTTTGAAACACAACACCTATCTCGCGTCGATGTCCCGGTATAGCTCTGGAGCCCACTTTTGCCAGGTCGCGGCCATCGATCAGCACTTTGCCTCGCGTGGGGCGGTCCATCAGCATAATCAGCCTCAATAGCGTACTTTTGCCTGCACCGGAATGTCCGGTCAGAAACACCATTTCATCGCGGCTGATATCGATAGATATCTCACGCAGGGCGTCATGCCCTTCATCGTACCGCTTGCTGACTCGGTCAAATACGATCATACGTCGGCGGAATCACGATCAAAAAGGGCATCGATAAACTCAGTGGCGGCAAAAGGTCGCAGGTCCTCCACTGCTTCGCCGACCCCTATATAGCGTATGGGAAGACCCAGCTTCTTCGCGATAGCAAAAATGACACCGCCCTTGGCAGTACCATCAAGCTTGGTCAGGCTCAGCCCTGTCACACCTACCGAGCGTTGAAACTCACTGGCCTGAGCCAGAGCGTTCTGCCCGGTACCGGCATCCAGAACCAACATCACCTCATGCGGTGCGTCGGGGTCGATTTTGCCCATAACACGGACAACCTTTTCCAGCTCTTCCATCAGGTTGTCCTTGTTGTGCAATCGACCCGCGGTATCGGCAATCAAGACATCAATTGAGCGTGCTCTGGCAGCCTGTAAGGCGTCGAAAATGACAGAGGCGCTGTCTGCACCGGTATGCTGGGCGATGACTGGCACGTCATTCCGGTCGCCCCACACCTGCAGCTGCTCAACCGCTGCCGCTCGAAAAGTATCGCCTGCAGCCAGCATCACCGAACGCCCCTCGGACTGATAGCGGCGCGCCAGTTTGCCAATCGTGGTGGTTTTGCCCACACCATTCACACCCACCATCAGGATGACAAATGGGCTGCGACCAGACACGTTCAGTGGTTGTTCAACCGGTTTGAGCAGCACCAACAGCTCTTCCCGCAGAGCCTCCTCTAAAGCGTCGGGGTGCGTCAGTTCCTTACGCGAAACTCGACCGGTGAGGTTTCCTACAATCTCTAACGTCGCGTCTACACCCACATCGGCCAGCAGCAGCCGGGATTCCAGCTCCTCCAGCAGTTCGGCGTCTATCTCCTTGCGACCCAGAAACAGCGTACCCATACCGGCGACCAGATTGTCACTGGTGCGACCCAATCCGCGCCGCAGACGAGAGAATAACCCGGAGCTCTTTTGTGCACCGGGGTTGTCGTCAACCGGGCCGGTCACGGCCGTATCGACCGGCTGTTCCTCAGCGGTTGCCTTGCTTTCCTGGATCGCCGCACCGGGAGCGGCGGCTGCTGCCGATTCAGCCGCAGCCACTCCAGCTTCACCTGTAACATCGGTGGACGAAGTCTCGCGATCAGTGGTCTCGGCGGCAAGTTCTTGCTGCGGCGTCTCAGACGCGGTTGATGCGTTTTTGCGCTTGAAAAATTTCATATCTGTCGTGCTAGAGTGCGCAGGCGAGCGCCCGCAGAGCGCGTATCCTAACACTCTTGAACAAGGCGAAGAAATGGCTAAGTCAACGCGGCAGCGCCCTGATTCGAAAGGGCAGCTAAGAATCATTGGCGGACAATGGCGTGGGCGCAAGCTGCAGTTTACTGCCATAGATGGGCTAAGACCGACAACTGACCGAGTTCGCGAAACGCTCTTCAACTGGTTGATGAGCGAACTGCCCTCTGCCCGCTGCCTTGACCTGTTTGCCGGGAGCGGCGCTTTGGGGCTGGAAGCGCTATCGCGTGGCGCACGGTATTGTGATTTTGTTGAGCGCAGCGCAATCGCACAACGCGAAATCAGCCAGCACCTCACGGCACTGGCAGCCGCTGATCGGGGAGTCTGTCACAATGACACCGCAGCTGATTTTCTAAACCGCACGAATAACAGCTCCGAGCCCTACAATATTGTATTCCTCGACCCGCCTTTTGGCCGAGAACTCATCGCTACAGTGCCAGCCGTGCTCGAAGCTCGGGGATTACTCACAAATCATGCTTTCATCTATGTTGAGTGTGCAACACAGGAACAACTGCCAGAGCTACCCGCGAGCTGGAACCTGCACCGGGAGAAAACGGCAGGTGGTGTGACCTATCGGTTGTTTGTGCGCCCCTAGCAAATTGTTTACCATCCACCGCTATCCCAAACTTGGACACCTGCATGCGAGCCCATACGGTTATCTACCCCGGCACGTTCGACCCCATCACCAATGGACACGTCAATCTGACGGAGCGGGCGGCGCGTCTGTTCGATCGGGTCGTTGTGGCTATAGCCCACAGCGAGAAGAAAACGCCTCTGTTCAATCTGGAGCAAAGAGTTGAGCTGTGTGAGGTGTCATTGTCACATCTGGACAACGTGGAAGTGGTTGGATTCAGCAATCTGTTGACAGAGTTTGCCAAAAGCCAGGGTTCGTCATGCGTACTGAGGGGCCTGCGAGCTGTGGCAGACTTCGAATATGAGTTTCAACTGGCGAACATGAACAGGGCCATGTACCCGGAGTTTGAGAGTATCTTTCTAACTCCCTCCGAGCACCTGTCCTATATTTCATCGAGCCTGGTGCGCGAGATCGCAGCACTGGATGGCGATATCACACCTTTCGTACCTGCGCCGGTCGCCGACGCTCTGGCGCAACGCTTCAAGTAAACGATTAGTTCCCGGCAGGAGCCGCGGCTTCAGCCTGTTTGGCTTCCTCTGCAGCCTCGCGCTCCTGGCGAGCGTGATGAGCATCGATGTCCTTGTTGGTATACCCGGTCTCGCGACAGCCCAGACAGCGCACAAAAGTCGCAGCACCGGGACCAAGAATCAGTGTCTCAGCGGCTTCCTCTGCATGACCCGCCAGAAGCGTGAATGGCAAGCTTACCACCCAGGCTGCTGTGCCAACGGCGGTCATTACGACACCAATCGGCCGCGCAACCAACAGATCGCCAACCATAGCAAAGGCGTTGGGGCCGTCATCAACCGCCTCCTGTGCCCACAGTGTCTGAGGTAGCGCCATACATGCCACCATTACTATCGCCGCAAAACGACGCGCGCCACTTTTTATTTTCATCACTTTCTCCCCAAGACGATTCAGTGTCCCCTGACTCCTTACAGTGTAGACCCTTCAGCGTTGACAGGCTATGCAATGCACAGTGCTTCGCTGACCGAGCCGGCGCTCAACCAGCGGTCTGCCACAATGCTTGCAGGGCTCACCACCTCGGCCGTAAACATACAGCTGCTGGGCAAAGTATCCTGGCTTGCCATCGCTGCCTACAAAGTCTCTAAGCGTAGTCCCCCCCTGATCTATCGCCGAAGTAAGTACTTGCTTTATACGATCGGCCAGGCGGCCATAACGCTCGCGGCCTACCCGGCCCGCAGCACGCTGCGGGGCAATGCCGGACAAAAACAGCGCTTCGTTAGCGTAAATATTACCAACACCAACCACCACTTTTCCGTCCATGATAAACGTCTTTATCGGGGCTTTGCGCCCCCGCGACAGCCGATAAA
>CALINF010000137.1 GCA_938045215.1 uncultured Halieaceae bacterium
AACTGGCGGTTGAGCGTAACCGCATAAAGCTCGTGACCAGAGAGTTCTTCCGGCAATTAGACCACGAAGCACCTTTTCTTGATGTTGTAATGTTGGCGCGTCGAGATATCGGTCGTTTGGAGAACAAGGAACTATCCTCTATATTGCAGCAGCAATGGCAGAAGATGTTACGAAAAGCCAATACACACCAGGATCGCCGGGAACAGTGATGCGTCGCGTTTTTATCGCTTTGATTCAATTGTATCGGTTTTGCCTAAGCCCATGGCTTGGGAATCACTGTCGCTTCTATCCCAGTTGTTCCAGTTACGCAGAAGAAGCTATTACCACTTATGGCGTACTCAAAGGGACCTGGCTAACGGTCAAACGACTCAGCCGTTGTCATCCCTGGCACGAAGGTGGTCTCGATCCCGTGCCGCCCTGCACTCACTCTCACTGATTCTTAGACTCATTATGGATTTTCAACGTTCGTTGCTCATCGGTGCTATTGCCGTTCTCTCTTTCATGTTGCTCACGGAGTGGGTTTCATTCAAGGACGCCAGAACAGCAGAGGCTACTCCAACGTCGGCTCGCCTGACATCACAGAACCCGATTCCCGCAGAAACCGCTTCCACCAACATGGATGCTCCATCAGCAATCTCCACTGATGTCGATGACGAAATTCCCACTGCGATGGACAGCCCGGCTGCCCAGGTTGTAGTGAATGAACCCACTGACAGCACGACCGGGTCAGGCGATATTGTCAGCGTTTACACAGATTCCCTGCAGGTGGCGATCGATCTGAACGGTGGCGATATTGTGGAGTTGGCACTTCCAGGGTTTTTGGAAAAGCTGGATACACCTGATGTGCCGTTTGTGCTTCTTGAAAACAACGCCGAGCGCGTATACGTCGCACAAAGTGGGCTTATTGGACCCAATGGTATCGACAGCAATGGTCGTGCTCAATTCTCTGCAAACGCCATGACCTATGAGTTAGCCGATGGCGACAATACCCTCGTAGTTGAGTTGATCGCCAAGGATTCTCCTGACGCGAAGGTCACCAAGCGGTACACCTTCACTCGGGGTAACTACTTGATAGAGGTGGATTACCTTGTCGAAAATACTGGAGACGCTCGCTGGCAGGCTAATCTCTTTGGCCAGATCAAGCGCGATTCCAGTGCAGCTCCATCATCCGATAACTCCGGTATGGGCATGCAACCGTTTCTCGGCGCAGCTATCACCCAGCCCGATGAACGCTTTACCAAGTTCTCCTTTGAGGATATGGCAGAAGAGCCCTTCAAGGCACAACTACCCGGCGGCTGGATCGCGATGATCCAGCATTACTTCCTGGGTGCCTGGATACCCGCTCCCGAACAAAGCCATACCTATAGCACAAGGGTCACTCGCAGTGGCTTCAATATTGCGGGCTTCACCAGTCCTGCCCAGGGCATAGACCCGGGTCAATCGGGACAGTTCAGTGCCAAATTCTACGCCGGCCCGAAGGATCAGTACCGTCTTGAGGAAATATCACCCTATCTCGACCTGAGTGTTGATTATGGTTGGCTATGGTGGATCGCCCAACCGCTCTTCTGGTTGCTTACCAAGATCTACGCGTTCGTTGGTAACTGGGGCTTCGCCATCATCCTGCTCACGGTAGTGATCAAGGCTGCGTTCTTTAAGCTGTCTGCCACCAGCTACAAATCAATGGCCAATATGCGCCGTGTCCAGCCGAAAATGCAGGACATTCGCGAGCAATACGCTGAGGATAAGCAGAAACAGTCACAGGCGATGATGGAGTTGTACCGCAAGGAGAAAATCAACCCAATGGGCGGCTGTCTGCCTATTCTCGTACAAATGCCTGTGTTTATTGCCCTGTATTGGGTGTTGATGGAAAGCGTTGAGTTGCGCCACGCCCCCTTTATCCTCTGGATACATGACCTGTCTGTGATGGACCCTTACTTCGTGCTGCCACTAATGATGGGCGCAAGCATGTGGTTCATGCAGAAGCTGAATCCTCCACCACCGGATCCCATGCAAGCCAAGATTATGCAGTGGATGCCGGTTATGTTTACGTTTTTCTTCCTGTGGTTCCCAGCCGGCCTTGTGCTGTACTGGGTCGTAAACAACCTGCTTTCGATGACACAGCAATACATCATTACGCGCCAGATAGAGAACGCCGCCGCTGCACAATGAACCATCAGATAGTCAGCACCGGCGTGCTCGGTGCTGTTCTATACTGTACCGATGAAGCACGCCCAGCCCAAGGATCAAGAGACTATAGCCGCTATTGCAACCGCTCCCGGTCGCGGCGGTGTAGGCATTATTCGTCTGTCAGGCTGTAACGCGCTTGCCATAGGTGAAGCCATCACCGGGCAACCCCTCTCACCACGCTACGCCCATTACCGCGACTTTATTGACGAGTTAGGCGGCATCCTCGATAGTGGCATTGCCCTTTATTTTCCTGCCCCTCATTCTTTCACTGGCGAAGATGTTGTCGAGCTACAGGCACATGGTGGCCCTGTCATCCTGGATATTATTCTCAAGACCATCTTCGTCCACCAATGCCGACCAGCCAGACCGGGCGAGTTTTCCGAACGTGCCTTCCTCAACGACAAGCTGGATCTAGCTCAGGCCGAGGCGATTGCTGACCTTATCAATAGCACGACGGAAGCATCAGCCCGTAATGCCACCGCCTCGTTACAAGGGGCATTCTCTCGAGAAATTCATCGCCTTGTTGAAGCCGTCATAGCGCTGCGAGTGTACGTTGAGGCGGCGATTGACTTTCCTGAAGAAGAAATCGACTTTCTGGCAGACGGCAAGGTGCTAGCCCAACTGGACGCACTTTTGGCACAAGTAGATGCAATCTACCGTGAAGCAAAGCAAGGGACACTGGTACAAGAAGGTATGAAGCTGGTTATCGCCGGTAAGCCCAACGCCGGAAAATCGAGTCTTCTCAATCAGTTGGCAGGTCACGAAAGCGCCATTGTCACTCCTATTGAGGGGACCACCCGAGATGTGCTGCGAGAACATATACAGATTGATGGCATGCCACTGCATATAGTTGATACGGCTGGTTTGCGTGAAAGTGCTGACGTGATCGAACAGGAGGGCATCCGCAGAGCCTGGCAGGAAATGGAAACAGCAGATCGCATTTTGCTCGTCGTTGATGCTACCTCATCAGATGTAAGGTTATCCGCGAATTCTCTCTGGCCTGAACTCTCCAGCCACGAACTGCAACATATTCCCATCACGCTGGTACACAACAAGTGTGACCTGGCTCCTAAGCAACCGCACCTGGTTTCATTGTCGGATGGAGATGTGATCGCGCTATCAGCAAAAACTGGGGAAGGTCTGGACACATTGCGAGAGCACCTGAAGCAAAGCATGGGCTACAACGAAAGCAGTGGTGGCAGGTTTAGTGCAAGACGGCGTCATCTGGTATCAATTGAGAAAGCGCGCGCTGCTCTGGATATGGGAAAAACACAATTGCTTGGTAACAGCGCCGGAGAATTGTTAGCCGAAGATCTAAGGGCATGCCAGGAAGCACTAGGGGAAATAACTGGTGTATTTTCAAGTGACGATCTATTGGGTGAAATTTTCTCCAGCTTTTGTATCGGTAAGTAACTGTACACAGCTTACCCCGTTGACTATTAGGTTGCGTTACCCAATCTGTACACAGCAACCCACTTATCCACCATCTTTTCACATATGATCCACAACACTGGGTGGGGGTCACTATTGTTGACAGGCGAAAAAAACTCACCAGGCAAGTGCTGTGAACAGAATTGGGGATATGCGCCTTAAAAGTGCGTGTATATATAGAGGGAAGAAAGGCTGTCAAATATAGCTCGCGTTTTGTACACGGGCTACACACGGCTTCCACACGCTCGTTTCAGGGGTTCCTCGTGTGGATATACTTCCTTTAACAAATTGTTTTTAAAGGAAAAATAGCGCTTATACACCGAGATGGGCGGCCCTAATAATTATAACTATAACTCTATATATCTACTTATCTATATATCTATATATAACTACTTATAAGATTAAGATGAGAATACAAACGCCACCAGTTGTCCCTTTGCTCCCGGCTGCTTTGCCCCGTATACTCCCGCTCCCCAAAACAGACGTGGCAGTCGAATTCCAACACTGACACAATGAAGCGGTGCAGCAGGGTAGACAGTGGAATATCAACAGCAATTTGATGTGATCGTAATTGGCGGAGGGCATGCAGG
>CALINF010000138.1 GCA_938045215.1 uncultured Halieaceae bacterium
GGTGTGGCCGCGCGTTACTTTGTTGAGTCTCTCAATTCCACGGAATTTGGTCTGTATTATCTTAACTATCACAGCAGAACCCCGATTCTTAGCGTGCAGAATGCGACAAACAATTTTGGACTCCCGGTAAATGCTGGCGCAGACCCTGCATTCTTCTTTGAGTTCCCAGAAGATATCGAGCTGTATGGCGTGACGTTCTCTACCAACGTTGGTGAGTGGGCAGTTTCAGGGGAGCTTAGCTATCGCCCCGATTTCCCGCTGCAGATTAACACCACGGAATTACTGCAATCCGTTGCACTGAGTTCAGTCGCGGACTGGTCGCGTATGCTACCGCGCGCGCTTGCAGAGGGCCCGGGTGGCACAGTGCACGGTTATGACGACGTGGAATACACGCAGTACCAGATGACATTCATCAAATTTTTCGAGCAGGTGTTGGGTGCTGACCGGCTCACTTTTGCCACGGAGGTTGGCGGTGTCTGGCTCGACGATATGGATTCCGATCAAAACTACGGCCGCTCCCCGGCCTACGGTATTGGCTCGTTTGAACCGTTTCAAAGCCAGTTTCCGCTGTGGGCTGGGGCTCCTGTTGCCTGTGACTCACATCCGGTTGCCGAAGCTGCGGTGGGCGTAGTGCCCAATACCAACGGCAGCTACTGTAACCGCGATGGCTTTACAGACGATTTCTCGTGGGGCTATCGCGCTCGCGTGAGCATGGATTACTCGGATGCATTTGCCGGCATCAATCTAACGCCCACTCTGGCCTTCTCGCATGATGTAAAAGGCTATTCGCCTGCACCAAACTTCATCGAGGATCGAATGGCGCTTAGTATGGGTCTTCAGGCGGATTATCTGAACACCTACCGCGCAGACCTGTCGTACACCAGTTTTTTTAATGCAGACTACAATGAACAGCAAGACCGCGACTTTGTTTCGCTAAGTTTTTCTGTCGCCTTTTGAGCGCCCTGGAGATATAGCATATGAAATTTGAGAGAACGTTATTGGCCATGTCATTCGCGGCCACGTTGGTGATAGGCCAACCGGTCCTTGCCAAGGTATCGCCTGAGCAGGCCGCGGAGTTGGGCGGGGACACGCTAACACCGATGGGTGCGGAGCGGGCAGGGAATGCCGAGGGTACGATTCCTGAGTGGACAGGTGGTATATCAGAGTTTCCAGAGGGTTACACCGTCGGTGAACGCCTGGTGGATCCGTTTGCGGCCGATGAGGCGCTATTCGTGATTACGGCTGAGAATCTGGCGCAGTATGAGGACAAGCTGTCGCCCTCTCAAGTTGCTATGTTCAAGCGCTATCCACAGACGTACAAGATGCCTGTTTATCCAACGCGCCGCAGTGCCAGGCTTCCCGACAGCGAATATCAGTTAATCAAGGAAGGTGCGGCGGATACCGATCTGGTGTCTGGCGGTAATGGTATCGTGAACTTCAAGGCTAACGTACCGTTTCCCATTCCCAGCAGCGGCCTTGAAGTGATCTGGAATCACATTACTCGCTATCGTACGGCATTGGGATTCAAGCGCCGCTACATTCAAGCGCCTGTGCAGGCCAATGGCAACTTTGCACCTGTATTGTTCGAGGAAGAGGCGCTATTTGCCAACCGCTTCCCGGACAACCCCGATCCTAACCGCTTGTTCGTGTTCCTCCAGCGTATTCTTGCACCAGCAAGACTGGAAGGGGACGTTCTGCTGGTTCACGAAAATATTGACCAGATCAAAGAGCCGCGGTCGGCGTGGGTGTATAACGCGGGTCAACGCAGAGTGCGTCGAGCCCCCAATATTGCCTACGACGGCCCAGGCACAGCGTCTGATGGCCTGCGTACTGCGGACGATCTCGACCTCTACAACGGCGCGCCCGATCGTTATGACTGGGAACTTGTCGGCAAGCGAGAGATGTACATACCCTACAATACCTACGACCTTCGTCGCGGCGATTTGAAATATACCGACATAATGAAAGCGGGTCATATGAACCCGGACTACCTGCGCTACGAGTTGCACCGCGTTTGGGTTGTTGAAGCCAAGTTGAAGGAGGGTGCGCGCCATATCTATGCACGCCGTACCTTCTATGTTGATGAGGATACCTGGCAGATTGCAGTCGTCGACCATTACGACGGTAGGGGTGACCTGTGGAAAATGAAAGAGGGCCATATGGTTCAGCACTATCAGGTGAACGTGCCATGGATTTCTGCTGAGTCATTGCACGACCTCATTTCCGGTCGCTATGTGGTGATTGGTCTGGATAATGAGGAAAAAGGCTATCAGTACGATTATGACTACAAGGGTCGGTTTGAAGACTTCACACCAGCTGCTTTACGCAGGGCCGGTCGGCGCTGATCGGTGCTGGTAATGCAATCTGGCGCAGGGTCATTGGCCTCTGCGTCGCTATTTCTGGCTGTAGCATTACTGCTTAGCGCTGCAACACCGGCGCTGGCAGTTGATGAACCTCTAGCGCAAGAGTCAGAAGATCTCGTTTTTCGCTCGCCTGCGGTATTCTCCTCTCCGCAAGGCATGCAACTTAACGACGTAGCGCGGGCAGGTACGCGTCTGGTTGCCGTTGGGGAGCGTGGCGTTATCGTGCTCAGTGAAGACAACGGTTTGAACTGGTCGCAGGCGCAGGTTCCTGTTAGTGCAACCCTCACGGCGGTGACGTTCGTTAACGATCGCCTTGGTTGGGCGGTAGGGCATGCCGGGGTCATTCTGCATTCGTCAGATGCCGGATCATCCTGGGAACTCCAGTTTGATGGCTATCGAGCTAATATTGCTTATAGAGACTATACGCAGGTTAAGCGAGAACAGTTGGAAGCCGAAGTAGCTGCCTTGGAGGCGCAAGCCGGGCCAGACGATACAGAGTTGCTGGACGATATGGCATACGCGTTAGAAGATGCCGTGTTTGCGCAGGAGGATGCCCAGGACGCGATCGCGACAGGTCCTGCTGACCCCTTTCTTGATGTGTTGTTTGTGAGCGAATCGCAAGGATACGCCGTAGGCGCTTACGGCATGTTGTATAGAACCAACGACGGTGGAAAACAGTGGCAGTTGGCGATAGAAGACATCGACAATATTGACCGTTTCCACTATTACGCTATTGCCGCTGGCAATGCCAATACGCTGTTTCTCAGCGGTGAAGCGGGTTTACTCTACGTGTCCAGCGACGCTGGTGCCACCTGGACGCGCATCCCCGATCTGTATGATGGAAGTCTTTTCGGTGTGATCGTGGCAACCGATGAAGTAATGACCTTTGGGTTGCGAGGAAACAGCTTTGTGTCTAGTGACGCCGGCGTGTCGTGGCAGAAAAGAGAGACTGATCAGAGTTACAGTTTGTACGGAGGCAGCCTGCTCGATGACGGCAGGGCGGCTCTGGTAGGCGCGGGGGGTTCCGTGCTTTTGCTGGATGACTCTGGTCAGGTAAAAAGGTATAGCCACCCTTCACGCAGTACGTTTTCGTCAGTCGCACAAGCCAGCGATGGCAGCGTGGTGTTGGTGGGAATGGACGGTGTGGGACGACTGGATGAAGCGGAGCAATTGCAATGAGTGTCTCATTCGAAGATGCAATGCAAGCCGAAGACTGGCCACTACCGAAATCGTGGGCGCACATGCTGTTTCGTGTGCGCATGCCATTGATTGGTTTGTTTGCGATTGCGACTCTCTTTTTTGGCTGGCACATGATTCAGCTCAAGCCCGACGCCAGTTTCGAAAAGATGATTCCTGTATCACACCCCTTCATACAAAACTTTCTGGCCAGCCGGGACGATCTGAAAGGCCTCGGTAATTCCGTTCGTATCATTGTAGAAACGACGGAAGGCGATATTTTTACGCCGGAGTTTCAAGATACCCTCAAGCAGATCACCGATGAGGTGTTCTATATCAACGGCGTTGATCGCTCCGCACTGCAGTCCCTCTGGACGCCGAATGTGCGCTGGCAGGAGGTAACAGAAGAGGGATTTGTTGGCGGCGCGGTCATTCCCGATGACTACGATGGCACCGAGCGCACCTTGCTCAAGCTGCGAGAGAATACGCTCAAGTCGGGCCAGATAGGCCGCATAGTAGCGAATAATTTCAAATCAACCACGATCGTGGCACCGCTTGTTGAAATCGATCCCACGACGGGTCAGCGACTTGATTACAGTGCGTTCTCTGATGATCTGGAAGAACTGATCCGTGATAAGTATCAATCCGATACGATACGTATTCACATCACCGGTTTTGCCAAGCTGATCGGAGACCTCATTGAAGGCGCGACGCTGGTAGGATTGTTTTTTCTGGTAGCGTTTGCGATCTCTGCGGTCATGTTGTTCCTGTACTCACGTTGTGGCTGGCTAACGTTTGCTTCACTCTTTTGTTCGACCATCGCCGTGGTATGGCAGATGGGACTGCTCAAGCTACTGGGCCTGGGACTCGACCCTTATTCAATGCTGGTTCCATTTTTAGTGTTTGCGGTTGGAATCAGTCATTCCGTACAGATTATCAATCGGTTTGCCCACCTTATTTACGAAGGTATTTCCCGGACAGACGCGGCCAAGCTGACTTTTGTGCGGCTCTCCAAGCCCGGATTTGTAGCGCTGTTAAGTGATGGTGTTGGCTTTCTCACGCTGCGTGTTATCGATATCCCCGTGATTCAGGAGTTGGCGATCGTAGCCAGTACCGGTATAGCCGTGTTGGTACTGACCAATCTGATTTTGCTGCCACTGGTACTGTCGCTAACGGGCATAACCCAGCGCTGCCTTGCCTACCGAGCCGTAAAAGAAGAAAGTCGCTTTGAACATTGGCGTTTTCTGGCACGTATCCCGCGTAAGAAACCTGCACTGATTATCCTTGGATTTGGATTGTTCCTGCTATGCGGTGGGTTGTATCTCGGGCAGTTTCAGAAGATAGGCGATCTGGATCCCGGCGCACCTGAGCTTAGACCTACGTCACGTTACAACCTCGACAATGCATTCCTGACTGAAAATTATTCCACCAGTACCGATGTGTTTGTTGTTATGGCGCGCACCGGTGAGCAGCAATGCGGTAGCTTCCCCTTTATATCGTCCGTGGACTATTACCAGGGTGCCATGGAGTCAGTGGCGGGTGTGCAATCGGCGCTGTCGCTGGTGGATATTTCCAAGCTGGTCATAATGGGCATGAACGAGGGTAGCCCCAAGTGGCATGCAACCAGTCGCAACCAGTACATACTGAATAATTCGCTGAGTCGCGCACCCAGTAGCCTGCGTAATACCGATTGTTCGATGGCGCCGATTATTCTGTTTCTCGATGATCATAAAGCCGCCACGCTCGAGGGGGTCGTTGCTGCCGCAGACGAACTGGCAGAAGAGTTAAACGCGCCCGACCTGGAGTTTCAGTTAGCAGCAGGCAACGCAGGTGTGGAGGCGGCCACGAACATGGTGATCGCTGACGCTCAGGTCAAAATGTTGATGTGGGTTTACGGTGTCGTGATCGTTCTGTGCCTGATCAACTTCCTGTCGATTCGCATAACCGCGTGTATTATTCTCCCACTGATGCTGACATCTGTGCTGGGTCAGGCCCTGATGGCGGGGCTGGGCATCGGTGTGAAAGTAGCGACCCTACCGGTTATCGCTCTGGGTGTGGGCATTGGTGTCGACTACGGTATCTATATCTACTCCTCACTACAGTCGTATCTGAAACAGGGGCACAGGCTCGAAGAGGCCTATTTCCAAGCGCTCAAAGCCAGTGGCACCGCAGTAGCATTTACCGGATTTACATTGGCTGTAGGTGTTGGTACCTGGGTGTTCTCGCCCATCAAGTTTCAGGCTGACATGGGGCTGATGTTGATGTTCATGTTTTTCTGGAACATGGTAGGTGCGCTGCTGTTTTTACCTGCGCTTGCCTGGTTGTTAAGCAAAAAGGCGGTACGTTAGAGCGCTTCGAAGCGGTTTCGCTCCAGATTTTTCACAACCTTGTCCGCATCGAAAACTTCGCCATTCATGGCGATATAGACGCCGGGCGGCTTGCTCTGGAGCGCGCCAATGGCGCAACCGATGTTAAAGATTGCATCGCTTTGCGCAAATGCCGCCGGTTGCAGCGCCCCGGTGAGTACAATACGTTTACCTTCAAGACCCTGTAGCGCCTGCGCTGTGGCGACCATGCCATCAGTACCATGCGTCACCAATACGCACTCTTCGGCGCAGTTCTGTGCTAGCGCTCGTATCTTTTCACGGTCACTCTCGTTCATATCGAGACTGTCCTTGCGCATTGCTGATTCAATCGTGAACGGAAAGCCAACGGCCATGCGTTGCAGCAGCTCTCCAATGACGGGATCACCTACCTGATAATCGCTTTTGGCATCGAAGTAGATCTTGTCGATTGTGCCGCCTGTCGTAATAATATGCAGTTTCATGGCGTGAGCTAAGTAGAAGAAGGTAGGTCAGTATAATGGGGGCTATCAGGTTGGCTACCCCTGAAGTTCCTTTTTTATTTCGGAGCACAGGGTCTCGAGAATGTCGATACGTGCCGATAGCTTGCTGTTCCCTGCGACAAGCGTCCACGGGGCGTGATGCGTACTGGTGTGGGCCACCATATCTTCCACGGCCAGCGCGTAATCTTCCCATTTCTCCCTGTTGCGCCAGTCCTCATCGGTAATTTTGTAGTGTTTGTGAGGTTCATTCTCTCTGGCCTTGAAACGGGCGAGCTGTTCGTCAGGGCTGATATGTATCCAGAACTTGACCACAATATTGCCATGATCAACGAGTTGTTTTTCAAACATGTTGATTTCATTGTAGGCGCGCTTCCATTCGTTTGGCTGTGCAAAGCCCTCCACTCTCTCTACCAACACCCGGCCATACCAGGAGCGGTCAAACAGCGTAGAACGGCCATCGCGCTGCAGGTTGCGCCAGAAGCGCCATAAGTAGTGTTGCGCCCGCTCTTCATCACTGGGAGCGGCGTACTGCACCAGTTTATAGAGCCGGGGATCTATGGCCTGGGTAACGCGCCTGATGGCTGAACCCTTTCCTGCTGCGTCCCAACCTTCGAACACCGCGACCACCGAACGTTGCCGTGCGTTTAATTCCCACGCAAGATCCTGCAGATTGTCCTGTTGTTTGCGCAGTTGGACTTTGTACTCATCACGCTCAAGCGTTCGAGTGAGATCCACTTTGTCCAATACCGTGGGCTGACCGATGCGATGGTCGATAGGCGCGGTTTGTTTGGGGGACGTGTCGGTGGACTCTCTGGCAGCGTGCCCGGTCATCGCGTCAACAATAATCTGGGCTACCGTGATATCGCGGTAGTTGGGGTTGTTGGCCTCAATAAGATGCCAGGGGCTATGACTGGAATCTGTGGCAGTGATGAGTTGAGCGGAAATCTCGAGTGCTTTGGGGTATTTGTCCCACCACTTATCGGGGTCAGCGGGAACTCTTGGGTTCTGCATCTTGAGGGGGGCTTCCTCACGCAGCTGCAGATTTTGTCTCTCCCGGCTAACATGCAGCCAGAACTTGATCAGCAGGGTTCCGTCGTCGGTGAGCATTCGCTCGAACGACTCGATCTCTTGCAGCTCAAGTGCCAGCTCGTCGCTGGACAGGCTGTCCGACATACCGTCATAGCCGCAAGCCTGATACCACGAACCCATCATGATGCCGATCTGCCCTTTGGGCGGCATGTGACGCCAGTAGCGCCAATAGCGAGGCCGGGACTGCTCTTCATCGGAGTGTTGCCAGAAGGCATTGGTATCTATTCGGCGCGGGTCCATCCACTCGTTGATGCGGTGTACCAGCGCGCCTTTGCCTGCTCCATCAAAGCCCGCAATGACTATGATCACTGAATAGTTGGCTTTGGCCAGTGCCAGCTGAGCCTGAATCAGCTGTGGTCGCAACGCATCGCGTAGCTTGGTGAAGTCGCTGCCCTTGATGGATTTTCCCGTTTCCAGCGCCTCAAACATACCCGGCATTCCCATCAAACTCAGTACGCCGTAGCATATTACAGCGTGGAGCATAGGGCTATACTAGGCGCCCTTATAGTGGAGAACAAACCATGGGTTTCTACGATCGTCATATCCTTCCTCGCTTTATAAACTGTGCCTGTGGCGCTCGACCAATTATGAAGCAGCGAGAGAAGCTGGTACCCAACGCGCATGGCACGGTGCTCGAGATAGGCATTGGCACGGGCCTGAACCTGCCGTATTACGACCCCGGCAAGGTCGAGAAACTGATAGGGCTCGACCCCTCAAAAGAGTCGTGGACGCTGGCGGCCGAGAGGGCGGAGCACTTGCCCTTTGAGGTGGAGTTTATCGGTTTGCCTGGAGAGCAAATACCGTTGGATGACAACAGTGTGGATACGGTACTCGTAACCTTCAGCCTGTGTACGATTCCCGACCCCGTTGCCGCTTTGCGGGGAATGGCGCGAGTGTTGAGGCCCAGTGGTCGTTTGCTGTTTTGCGAGCACGGGAAGGCACCTGATGCGTCGGTGGAGACATGGCAGAATCGGGTCAACCCGATCTGGCGCTCAGTTTTTGGCGGGTGCAATCTCAATCGTGATATTCCGGCGCTACTTCGGGAGGCCGACTTCGCGGTGTCCGATCTGGAGTCGATGTACCTACCAAGCACGCCGCGGTTTGCCGGGTTCAATTACTGGGGTACTGCCATGCATGGGCTTCCCACATCGGCTGCCGCCTAGGTTCAAACTTGAAGCTATCTTTTGCCATGCTGGGGCTACTGGCGTGCATGATGTGCGCCAGTACCGCCACAGCCGCCAAAGCCTTGCAATACAGAGTTAGTGGCGTCGAGGGTGCAATTCGCGACAATGTTAACGCATGGCTGGGTGCGTCGCCCGCAACTGTACAGGAGCGTATCAGCTTTGTACTGAGTGCCCAGGATCGTGTGGAGAACAGCCTCAAGGCGCTAGGATACTATGACGCTGTGGTTGATATAGACGTTGACGAGACGCAGCCAGAGTGGGCGATGTTGGTGAAGGTTGAGCTCAACGATCCAGTCAGGCTGCGTAGCGTCGAGGTGACACTGGTGGGCGATATACTGGAGGACAAGGCGTTTAACACCTTGCTTCAAAGAAGCCCCCTGGTCGTGGGTGACATTCTTAATCATGGTAAGTACGACAAGTTCAAACGTGATTTGCAGAATCTTGCGCAGCGCCGAGGTTATGTCGATGCCCGGTTCACGCAGCAGAAGATGGCGATTTATGCAGCGGGTCATGCCGCAGATATCACGTTGCTTTTCGATGGTGGTAGCCGCTATCACTTCGGTCCGATTAACTACGAGGATGACCTGCTCAATCAGGAACAGCTGAGTGCGTTGCTGACATTTAAACAGGGTGAACCTTACGAGGCGATCAAGCTGCAGCGTTTTCAGGCCCAGTTGCAGGCCACCGGATTTTTCTCTTCAGTGGTAGTGAGTCCGTTGCCGGTTGAATCGGGCTCCACTGAAATACCAATCGAACTGCGTACTCTGGCTGCCAAACGGCACAAGATTGATCTGGGAGTTGGCTTCAGCACCGACACGGAAGAGCGCATCTCCACCGTATGGCGCACGCCCCGGATCAACCGCAGAGGGCACAGCCAGGAGACTCGTTGGCAATGGTCCCCCGTAAATCCTGGCGGACGCTTTATCTATAGTATTCCGCTGACGCACCCCCTGAAAGACGTGCTGCAATTGAGCGCTCGGCTCGAAGACAATGAGTATGGTGACCTCGACAGTCGTCAACGGGAGTTTCGCGTGCGCCGCGAGATAAAGGCAGAAAGCTGGATTTACAGCTATTCGCTAAGGCATCTGAATGAGAACTGGAGAGTAGCGGGAGAGGATCAGGAAAACGAATATTTGCTGCCTGGAGTGACGTTCTCGCACAAGTGGCGCGAGGGCTCTTTGGTGGATCCAAGGGAGGGCTTTTCCCAATATTACGAGATCGAAGTTGGCAACTCTACGATCGCTTCTAATGCCAACGTGCTGCGGGGCTATGGCAATTTCGTCTATGTGAAATCTCTGGGTGATCGGCATCGTATGGTGATGCGTTCTGAGTTAGGCGCAGTCGACGTACCCGATAGCGATCGCAGCAAGCTGCCGCCTTCACTCAACTTTTTTGCAGGGGGCTCCCAGAGTATACGAGGGTATGCCTACCAGTCTCTTGGAAATCGTATTCCGATAGTCAAGAGCGACGGTAGTCAGCGCACAATCGTGGTGGGTGGTACCCGTCTGATCGTAGGCAGCGTTGAGTATCAGTACTATGTTAATGAAACCTGGCGCGCCGCACTGTTTCTTGATGGTGGTGACGCGTTTGATCCCGGCGAGTACGAAGCGAACTATGGTGCAGGTTTTGGGGTTCATTACCTGACGCCCGTGGGTGCAATCAAGATTGAACTTGCAAATCCCGTCAGTGAAGACAATCCGGATTGGCGCATCCATATCAATATAGGTGCTGAGTTTTGACTGCGCGTACGCTGCTGCGAGGTGTCGTCGCGTCGATTGTCGGGATGTTTTTCTTGTCACTGTTCTTGCTGTTGCTGGTGCCGTTAACGGAGGCCGGCACGCGCTGGTTGTTGTCACGTTTGAGTGATTACAGTCCCCTTGTAGTTGAATATGGCAGCGGCACTGTGCTGGGGGAATTGAATCTCCACGCGGTTTCGCTATCGATCGATGGATTGGATGTAAGTCTGGAAGACCTGGTCGTTGCGCTCAATCCGGGTTGTCTGTGGAACAGCCGCGTTTGTCTTACCACGCTGTCAGCGGATCGAGTCGAGGTACATGTCAGAGACAGTGGGCAGGAGCCATCAGCGGCAGACCCCGACGCCTCTCCTGAGCCCTTTGAATTCCCCGTTGCAGTTTCTGCAACCGGCGTTTCGCTCGATAGTCTGCTGGTGACATGGCCCGGTGGTTCCTGGCGAAATCAGCATTTGAGCGGCACGGTGAATATCTTCAATGAGCAGCTACAGGTAGACCAGGTTCAGCTTGAAGATGGCCATCTTGAGATTGAGGCGGCCGCAGCCGAAGCGGGAGGAAATCCGCTGGTACTGCCTGATATTGAGCTGCCGTTTGCGCTGGTAGTCGACGCACTAAAGCTGACGCGAGGCAGCTATGCTCTTTACGGGCAGGCGGGTGAGTTGGAATCACTGGCACTAGCCGGAGAGTGGTCTGCTCACACGGTTGCGCTGGAGAGTTTGTCATTGGCAATGCAGCAAGCTGATCTGGAGTTGGTTGGCAGCTTACGCATGAGCGAATCCTGGTGGTTACAGTCCAGTGCAGCGGCAACCATGGCCGAGCCGCTACCTTCAGATCCCCTGGCACTTAATCGGCTGACCGTGAACCTTGAGGGTGCTTTGGCACAGCTGGGCTGGGAAGCGGTGCTGGATTCGACAAGCCCCGTGTCAAATCTTCCCCCTGTTGTCATCCAGCTTAACGGGGAAGTGAATGTTACGCAGGACCAGCTGCCTTTTAGTGCGCAGTGGCAGGCGCAGTGGCAGGGTGATCTGCCGGTTGGCGCGCTGCTGCCGGATGTAGCGCTGATGGAAGGCATGAGTCTTCGTTCGCCAGTGCGCGGTGGCGTGGCAGGTAACTTGCAGCAGCAGCGTCTACTGGCTGATCTTCGTGCCTCTGGTCTGGGATACAACGCATTGACGGTGTCGCTACAAGCGTCGCTCGTCGAGTCGCAGCCGCTCCATGATAAGAACTCGAATCCCAATGCCGCTGCAGCCGTCAAAGTCACCTCAGTTCCATATAGGTAGGTTTCGGAGCAGTCGGGGCCGCAGGATAACCTTCCATCTGTGCTCGAAACGGT